>JAFXUX010000009.1 GCA_017524805.1 Candidatus Methanomethylophilaceae archaeon | reverse complement strand
GAACTGAGATTCAGCAAGGAAGGTTAAGTCGTAACAAGGTATCTGTAGGGGAACCTGCAGATGGATCACCTCCTATGTCGGGCGGGCCCCCGGGCCCGCCCCTCGGCAGCTTGCCATGCGCCAAACGTAGCATCGAACGCCTATCTTTTCATCATAAGTTTCTTTCTTAGCATTCGTTCATTGTACCGATTAAATATGTTGAATGTATGGTCACAAATGTCCAGGTGAAAGTATGCAGGTTCCATGTTCAAGTTTTAAGGCTATCAATTCAGCCACTCAGATCCGTTCCAAAATTGAGGCATATCTTAAAAGAATCAATGGGGATAAACTCGAGATCGGACCTCTCGGCCCTAAGATCGAGGATGCTTACAACAGGGGACTCATTGATTTAGAGAGGAAAACCAAACTCGAAGAGATACTTATCGAGTGTGAAACCATAATTTTCAACATGCGCGATGGGGAACCGATAGAATTCAAGGACATAAAATCGTGGGCGAAATATGTCGATTCTTTGGTATGATTTTGGCTGATGCCATCATACCGGTCCTTCCTGATCGACTTCCGCAAACGATTCGTATTCCAGCATTTTTTGGGCGTTGCCCATTTCAGTCGCTTTCATATAGCATCTTATGGCTTCGTCGTAGGATTTCTCTACGCCGTGGCCATAATAATAGCATTCTCCGAGGCCATACATAGCATAGCTGTTGCCGAGTTCTGCTGATTTCTTATACCAATGCGCTGCTTTTTCGTATGATTGTTTGATACCTCTCGCGTTCTCATAGCACCAGCCTAAGCAGTACATCGCATAACTGTTGCCCAAATCCGCTGACTTCTGGTACCATTCGATCGATTTGACATAGGATTGCGCTATTCCGCGTCCATAGTAATAGCACCATCCTAGGCTGTACATCGCATAGCTGTTCCCGAGTTCTGCCGCTTTTGAGTACCATTTCACGGCTTCTTCGTAGGATTTTGCCAGGCCTTTGCCGTAATAATAGCACCATCCCATACCATACATGCAATATGAGCTTCCAAGCTCTACGCCCTGCTTATAATTCTCAACGGCTTTCTCGTAAGATTGCTCTACACCGCGCCCATAATAGTAGCATTCCCCAAGGTTACCCCAGGATTTGCGGTCTCCCAGATCCGCCGCGATTTTGTAGTACTTGAACGCTGTCTCGTAGGATTGCTCCACTCCCTTCCCTTTCTCGTAGCATTCCCCGAGGCTGTGGAGGGCGTAATAATTTTTCAGATCAGCTGCTCTCTCATACCAGTTTATAGCTTCCACGTATGATTTTTTGACTCCTTTGCCATATTCGTAGCACCAACCGAGGCCATACATCGCATAGCTGTTCCCCATTTTGGCGGCTTTTTCATAGAGCTCAACTGCCTTCTCGTACGATTGCTCCACGCCTTTTCCGTTTATGTAGCACCATCCGAGGCTGTGGGTGGCGTATGCGTTCCCTCTGTCCGCCGCTTTTTTGTACCATTCCGCGGCTTTTTCCAGGGATCTGTTCACACCGTTTCCGTAATAGTAGCAGCTGCCTATGCTATGCATGGCATACGTGTTGCCTTTTTCAGCGGCCTTCATGTAGCACTCGAAGGCTTTCTCATAGGATTGCTCCACGCCTTTTCCGTGGTAGTAGCACCATCCCAATCCGTTCATGGAATAGGTGTCGCCCAATTCTATGCCTTTCCTGTACCATTTCACGGCTTCTTCGAATGATTTTTTAACGCCATGCCCGTAGCAATAGCAATCTCCCATGTCGCTGATGGATCTGGCATCGCCGCAGTCGGCGCCTTTCCTGTACCATTTCACGGCTTCCTCGTACGATTGCTCCACGCCCTTCCCTTTCTCGTAGCATTCCGCTAGGCTGTGCATGGCGTAGATGTTTCCCATGTCGGCAGATTTCGCATAAAGCTCAGCGGCTTTCTCATAGGATCTGGGGATTCCTTTGCCGTTTTCGTAGCATTTCCCGAGGCTGTGCATGGCGTAGCTGTTGCCCAAGTCGGATGCTTTTTGGAACCATTTGACGGCTTCCTCATACGAGCGCCTGACGCCCTTGCCGTTTTCGTAGCATTTCCCGAGGCTGTGCATGGCGCGGCTGTGGCCAAGCTCAGCGGCTTGCCTATAGTAAGAGACGGCTTCTTGGTACGATTGGTCTGAGCCTTTGCCCATCTCAAAACTTCTTCCGGTTCTGTAAAGCGATTCCGCCTTGGATTCACTTGTCGGACCATGATGCCTGTTTTTATCGTTCGCCATCTGCTCCACCGGGTTTCGATATGCCTTTCTCTTCCGTGCCTTTTGATCTTCTGACGCGCTAGTGTCGTAGATTGGATTATAACTATTTATTTAGTATAATGCAACCGAACCCTTTACTTTTGTCATTTGAATGTTTATGCAGCGTTTCAGGCATTTATGCCTTAAAGAATATCCATTGACTCATCCTTCATTCTTAACAATTATATAACAGTAGAGATAAACAATATCATGGATAAATCGCCCGCACGCCGGAATTCGCGGATTCCTTTGCAATGTGAGCGTTGCGGCGCTTTGGTCTCGCAGGAAAGCTGCTACAACAGTATGGGTGCGGATCCGCTTATTTTATGCGATTCATGCCATGGCAAAGTTCAGAAGGCTTGGGCAGCGATGTCGGAGGGGATCGGCGCCAGAAAGCGTTTCATTGTCGATTCTCTCTCCGAAGGCCCCGCCACACGCCGTTATTTCTCAGTGGTTCCCAAACTGGGAGAGACGCTGAGATCCATGAAGAAAGAAGGCTATTCCATCGTTATCGGAGATGACGGGAGATATCGCCTGACTGATTCGCCGGAATTGGCATCATTTTCCGAATCGCTCCGCACATGCGTCAGCGCCGAGGACGGGGAATGGCTCCGCGGCATCTATTCCGACCACTGGGAATGGCTTTGCGCCGCATATTGCGACAGCCAAGGAAAACCTCGTACGACCGATATGGACGAGCTCATAAGGTACAGCGACGCAGAGAATTCTGTTCCGGAGTGTTTCGAGCGCAATGCCGGCGGCAGAAGGTATGCCTATGAGATCGGCATGGCCATGCGCGAGAAGGTCATGCTCAGGCTATTGGATCTGGTCATGGCCGAATGCACCGGCGTCGTATCGTTGGGGCCTGGAAAAGTGGCTTTCAAATGCGTCGAGATGACGTACGGCCCTATAGTAGACGAATCGAAGATCCGCGAAAGGAGCGGATTCGATTGCGACATACTTGTGGCAGAGGATTCGGTGGAATGCTTCGCGGACGAGGATATAGCCCCCTTCGAGGAATACTTCGAGCAGGAGGGGAACGTCAAGGTGGCATCCATGCTGGATTACATGTGCAGCCTTCGCAGGAGGGGCATCTGATGGTGTATGTGATACTTCCGATCGATTCGAAAGCGTTGCCATCCTTCCTTTATACAGGCGTGGCTCCGGCGATGTCCCGTTTCGCCGTATCCCCGGCTGACGGGGCCGACCGCGCATTCGTGTCCTGCGGAAATGAGCTGATAGGCCCGTTCGACATCGTCGGGAAAGGTTCTGGAACGGTTTCATGCAAGATTTCGGAGCCTATACGCAGGATGCAGCACCAGCCGGTAGACGTTCCGACGAGGATCGCCGATTCGATGGCATCCAAGCTTCTCGGCGGCGCCGAAGCGATCCCCAAATACGAGGGGGTCACCGGCGACAGCGTGGCAGACGGCCTTCTCGCTTCGGCTGAGGACGGCATCATAAGGTTCGAGTCTGACAATTGGGATGTGGTCCGGCATTATTCGGATGTACTTGACAAAGCAGGCATATCGCATTCTTTGGCATCATCGTCCGAGATTTCGGTGGACGACAAGGGGCTGTGCGTCAGATGCGCATCCATCCCCGAGGACCTGCGCGTATCTGATGACGGTTTCATGTCAGGCTTCTTGGCGACCAAAGTGAGATCCGGCCGCATATACGGCTGTCCTGATTGGGCCAAGCACGCCTTCGGAAGCAGAGTATTGGTCGCTTCCGATCCCTACGGCAATCCGGCGGTGTCTAAGATGTCATCTTCTATCTATCCTTTCGGCATTCTGGTGGCTGAAGGCGTCGACAGCGCCGAGGATAAAGTTCCGGAGAGCTTCAGGTTCGCCGCCGCAGAGACCGTATATGTTACGGCTTTGGATCTCAGCGGTTACAAGGCAACACGCATCTGGGGGGACAGCCTTACGAGCATGTATAAGGCTGAGCGCAGCGGCGAATCCTATAAGGTCATAATCATGCGCAAGCTTTGCGACGAATCCGTCTCGCAGCTCAGGAACCGCCCATGCTATTTCGATGCTGTCGCCGTGGCATTGGATCCTGGCATAATGGCGGCGCCATACGGCAAGGTCAAACCGCTTCTCGATGTGAAAGGGTTCGATTGGTCGGTGGCCGACGGCATTTTCTCCGAGGAAGATGCTTGCGGCCCCAGGATAAGCGGGCCCGTTTTGGAGGAGGCAGAGCATTTTCTGAGGATTATCTGGGATAGCTGAGGTTTTTACAATGGACGACATCGAATCTTTCCGCAGGCAGTATCTTGAAGACATAAAAGCGGACGCGAACGCTACTGGGGCCAAGGCATCGGAGAGGTTCTTGGCTGAGGCCACCAAAGAGATGGCCGCATACGATGTGTGCCCCGAGGCCGAACCGTGCTTCTATCGCGGCACGGGAAAGCGCAACAGGGCCATCGAAGTCCATGGATACGCCGATACCGACGGGGAAGGCGGTCTGAGCGATTGCACCTTAAGCATCTTCGCCTGCGACTATTCCGGAGAGCCGGACCCCCCCAGGATGACAGAGACCGAATTCAACGATTATGCCAGGCGTTGCTTGGCTTTCATCGAGGAATCCGCGGACGGATCCATAGAGGCAGCTTCAGACCCAGACAGCGCAGGCCACGGTTTGGCCAAGCACATCCGCATGGGATACCACAGGTATGACCGTATTTTCATCTACGTGGTCACGGACAGGCTTCGCAGCGTAAGGTTCAGGGAGATCAAAGACAGGGATCTCGGAGGGAAGCCGGTCCTTCTCCGCCTGATAGATATGGCATACATCCGCGAGACTTTGGGATCTTCCCGCCCGGATGACGATCGCATAATCAACGTATCCGATTTCGGATTCTCCGCCATACCATGCGTCAAAGCCGGGTCCAGCAACGGGTGCAACAGCTACATAGGTTCTGTCCCCGGGCTTTTCCTCGCCCTGATCTACCGCGACTATGGGAGCAGGCTTCTGGAATCCAACGTCAGGTCTTTCCTCACGGTGAAGACCAAGGTGAACAAAGGCATCCGCAACACCATCCGCGAGGATCCCGGGATGTTCTTCGCGTACAACAACGGCGTGGCGCTGACGGCTTCGAAAGTCGAGATCGGCCCCGGCGGAATAACCTCGTTCACCAACCTCCAGATAGTCAACGGCGGACAGACCACGGTATCCCTTTTCAAAGAGCTGAAAACCAAATTCAAAGACAAGCTATCCGAGATATACGTCCCGATGAAGCTCGTCGTCGTGTCTTCCGATGACGCTTTCGACATCGTCAGAAATATCTCCATCTTCGTTAACACCCAGAACGCGGTGAAGGAATCCGATCTCAGCTCCAGCAGCGAGTTCCAGATCGCCATGGAGAACGCTTCCCGCTCCTGCTCGATCCCCAATTCCGAGGCGAAATGGTATTACGAGCGTACCAGAGGCCAGTATGAGCAGGATTCGTCGAAGGGCACCGAGGATGACCGCGCAAAGTTCAGGAGGACTTACGACAAATCCAGGCGCATAGACAAGATAGACTTCGCCAAGTACAGGTATCTCATCGATCTCCGCCCGGACATCATCTCCAAAGGCGGGCAGACCTGCTACAGCTATTTCTCCAGGGCCGTGGCGAAGGAGTTCTCCGAGGAGCCGTCGTCTTTCGGCGCCGATTATTTCAAGCGCGTAGTCTCGGCGGCCATCCTGTACGGAGATACATACGACGCGATCGGAAAGTCGGATTGGTTCAAAGGCTCGCTGAGGCCCCAGATCTGCGCGTACGCCGTTTCTAAGGTCATATCCACCATCAGGGACAGGGGTTACGAGATAGATTGGGACGAGATCTGGGACAGGCAATCGGCCGACGAATCCCTCGTCCGCTTCGCGCTGTCCGCGGGCAGAGTCTTCCAGGAATACCTTTCGGACATCTCGGACGCAGGCGGGAATCCGCTTCAGGAATGCAGGCGCGAAACGTGCTGGGAATCCTTCTCTGCCATGGCGATACCGACCGATTCGGCGGCGTTTGCCCATTGCCTGACTTCCGCCCAGTCCGCGGAGAGGATAGCTGCGTCATCCGCTAAGGCGGAGACCAACGAAGCGGCTTACGCCCTCAGGTCCTTCACCGATTGGAACAAAGTCAGATACACGCTCATGCGCGAATCCGCGGATAGGAGGTAGATCATGGTGATCGACGACGTAATCGCCTATCTGAAGGATCCGGAGAACAGGAAGATTTCGCCTGGGCGTGCCAAGCAGGCGCTGGAGATCAGGAAGTGCTGCATCTGATCGGAGCTTTTTCCCGGAGAGCTTGGTGCCAGACCCGAAAGCATGCGGGCCGATGAGCATTACGCTCCCCGGGATGAAGGCTTTCTCTATGGGCGCCCCAAGGAACGCTTGGGCCCCTATCGATTCCAGAGAGCTCGGGAGCTTTATTTCCCTCAGGGAACCGCATCTGCTGAAGGCTCCGTCACCTATGGCGCGGAGGGTCGGGGGAAAATCCACATCAGAGAGGGATTCGCATCCGAAGAACGCATATTTTCCGATGGTCACGGTGCCTTCCGGCATCTTCACCATTCCCAATTCTCTGTTCCTCGCGAATGCGCTGTCCGATATCGATGTCACGCGCAGATCTTTCCCGCCGACCGAGACGGTTTCAGGTATGATGACGCATTTTTCTGATCCCTCATACCCGGTTATCGCCGCCTCAGAGACGCGTATCTTTTTGAATTTCAATCCTGGGTCTGGTTTGGCTTCCGTTTCGGTATCCTCAGGCTCATCTCCGCGGAGGTCCCTCATGAAAGATCTCAATTCATTGATGTCGAGCCCGGTGGCATCCGCTATCGATTCGGCCGCTTTCCTCGCCGCCGACGGATCCTGATCCCAGGCCATCCTGAGGAAGGCTTTGCGGCAGCATCTTTCCATGTATCCGACCATCAGGCAGTCCGCCAGCGGGAACCCGGCATCCATCATGCGGTTCTCAGTCAGGGATTCCTTGCCGGATTCCTCGATCATCAATTTCAGGAGGGACGCCCTGTCCTTCCCAGATTCCATGCGGATCGCCTCGAGGCCCCGCGCTTTCCTCATGTCCGCAACTATCGGCGCGATGTTCTGGATCCCCTCCGACAGTTCCTTCAGGGCAACGGACGCTTCGGCGAGGTCCGAGGACGAATAGCAGAGAACGAATTTTTGGGGGGAAAGGCCGCAGGCGGATTCGACGGCATACACGTCTTCGGGATCGAAGCCGCCGAACTGCATCAGCCTCGGGATCATGAGGGGATCGGCCGGATGGCCACCGATGCCGAACAGCTCCCTGAACTTTTCTGCCCTCCCCATGCTCCGCCAATCGTTGGCTCTCATGAAAAATGTTCGTCCGGTTCCTCCCCGTCTATCATGGAAACAATCGCTTCGGCCCATGACGAACCTTTCGATGCGAGCCTTCTCAGATCCTCGCCGTCGCATTCGCTCAGATCGAATGGTGTCATCGAACGGATTTTTTTCTGCGCTTTCTCGCATCCGTTTTCAGCCAGAGTCGCCAGCATGCAGATGCCAATCCCGCGGAACGCAGGGTTTCCCAAGCCTTCCAGGAACATATCTGCGGCATGTAACGCGACCTCCTCATGGCCTTGGCTGGCAGCAGTGGTCATCAATGCCAGCGCTTTGGTGGCCGAGCGTTCGATGCGCTCTCCCTTTTCGTATTCGAGCGCGAGCCTGTATCTGGAATCCGCGTCGCCCTTTTCGGAACCGTCGATGATTCTTCCCAGCTCTTCCGCATCCTCGCCATGCATTTTCAGCCATTCCACGGAAGAGCTCAGCCCTTCGGAAGCGGCTTTCTTGTGGAGGAGATACGCGTTGTAGAGAGATTTCGTTCTGCCATCTCCCTTTTCGTAAAGCCTTGCCAGTGCTGCCATCGCATAGGGGTTGCCCTTTGCGGCCGAGTCCTCATAAGCGGTGATTGCGGTCCCAAAATCGCCGTCTATTTCTCTGCTCTCTTCGTATGCGCGTCCGATAAGGAGCAGCGCCCAGGAGTTCTCTTCCGCCGCCAAACTGTCCAGCGATTCCATGCCGATCCTCTCTAGTTCGCGTCCGGCGATTCCGGCGAGCTCTTTCTGGGCTTTTCCGTCTCCGTTCTCGGCCGCGCGGACCGCATCTTTCAGCGATTCAGCATCCGTGATTCTTTCCATGATTTCCGATTGTCCCTCATCGGCTTTAATCCCAGCGTGTGCGTGCACATCGCGCCTCTGAATCCAGATTTTTATACGGCTTTGATGCTGGCCCTCCACATGGATGCGGAAGGGAAGGTGGTCGCTCTCCTGGGCAACCCGAGGAAGGCAATCGTGCGCCTCGCGATCCCGCTTTTCTTCGCTCTTCTGGTGTCGCAGGCCAATGTTCTGGTCGACAGGGCATGGTGCTCTGGCTTGGGCGTGGACACGCTGGCGGCGGTGGCTGTCGTGGCTCCGCTTTACAATGTGTTCGTCGGTCTGGGAAGCGGCTTGGGAGTCGGCGCTTCGGCTGTGGTTTCCAGGATGATAGGCGCCAAGAAAAAAGAGGACGCGTCCGTGTGCGCCGCCCAGTCTCTGGTTTTTGCCTTGTCGTTCGGAGCCGTCATGACTCCGGCGATGCTGATCGTCCAGAGTCCGCTTCTGATCGCAGTCGGAGCCGGGGATGTGATGTCGTTATCGTCGCAATACATGCTTCCGTTCTCCGTTTCGATATTGCTTTTGATCGTCAACGGGACCGTCTCCGGGATTCTCAGCGGGCAGGGCGCCGCCACCCAATCCACGGCGATGATGCTGGCTCTGGCGTTTTCCAACATGGTCCTGGATCCGATCCTGATATATTCCATGGATATGGGCGTAGCCGGGGCCTC
The DNA here is from genome assembly GCA_017524805.1 of Candidatus Methanomethylophilaceae archaeon. NCBI lineage: Archaea > Methanobacteriati > Thermoplasmatota > Thermoplasmata > Methanomassiliicoccales > Methanomethylophilaceae > Candidatus Methanomethylophilaceae archaeon. The sequence goes on along the minus strand of JAFXUX010000009.1, from coordinate 117,748 downwards.
TGCGGCCACTGTGATCTCCACGGTAATCTCTCTCGTGATAGGGCTGTACTTCCTTCTTTCCAGGAAGTCTTATCTGAGATATTCCCGGGAGAGCTTCCGCTATGACGGCTCCCATATGGGTGAGGTCATCTCAGCGGGAATCCCCCAGATGCTCGAGTATTGCGTCCTGTACGGTATGGATGCCGTCCTCAACTATCTGGTCATAGCGTGCGCCGGATCCGATGGGCTGGCGATATTTTCGACCCCGGATCGTGTCATAGAAGCCATAGTAGTGCCGGCGATGGCCGTCGGATCCGCGCTGGTTCCTGTAGCTTCGTCGGCATATGGGCAGAAGGATTCCGGGCGCATGTCCGAAGCGTTCGTTTATGCGTTGAAGGTCGGGATCCTGTCGGTCGTCGCTCTGATAGTGTTGCTGGAGATTTTCCCGGGCCAGGCCATGTCCCTGTTCACATATTCCGATCTGATATCGGATTACCGCCCGGCGATGGTCGAGGCGCTGACGATACTGTGCCTTTACGCGCCGTTCTATTCTTTCAATCCTATATGCTCAGGCTATCTGCAAGCGCTCGGCCATCCGGAGATGTCTGTCGTATGCGCGGTGCTTAGGAATGCCGTACTCATTTCGTTCTTCTGGATAGCGGGGCACTATTCTCTGCAGGCAATATTCTGGGCTCTGCTCTTCGGCCACATAGTCGGCGCCACCATCATTCTGGCCGCAACCAGACGCGTCAGAAAGAAGGTTTTCTCGGAGATGGCAGACTCCGCGCGACGTATGTAAAAGGGCCCGTCCAGGCATTCGGCTTTTGGGCAGCCATCTTTGGGGATGTCCGTTGCGAGCCTCAGATGGCTGGGAGGCGCCGATTATTTCCGAGTCGGGTTCGATTGTGAATTGCTGTTCCCCGCAATACTTAATATGGAATTACGCTTAACCTAAATCAAGGATACGTGAACCGTATGTCAGCAGAAAAAGTCACAGTCTCAGTGATCAAAGCGGATGTTGGCTCCGTCGTAGGTCACTCCAGGCCCCACCCTTCTATGCTGGAGGCCAGTAAGGAAATTCTCGCCGACGCTCAGAAACAGGGAACCATCGAGGACTTCTATGTCACCCGCGTCGGAGACGATATCAATCTTTATATGACCCACTACAAGGGGAAAGGCAACAAAGACGTCCATGGGGCTGCCTGGGAATGCTTCCAGAAGGCCGCTAAAATAGCGAAATCCATGAAGCTTTACGCGGCCGGGCAGGACATCCTCACCGATGCCTTCTCCGGGAACGTCAAAGGGGCTGGACCAGGTTCCGCAGAGATGTCGTTCGAAGAGAGGGGTTCCGAGCCCCTTCTGTTCTTCATGGCCGACAAGACCGAGCCTTCCGCATATTCCTTGCCTCTGAGCAAGATTTTCCTCGATCCTTTCACCACCACCGGGCTGGTAATCGATGCCAGGGCCAAGAAAGGATTCTGCGTCGAAATCCAGGACGTCATCGACAACAAGAAAGTCGTCATGAAATCCCCCGAAGAGACTCTGAGCATCCTCTCGCTTCTCGGAGACACTTCCAGATACGCTATCAAGAGGATCTGCTCCAGGTCCGGCATCGGTCCGGCATGCGTCGTATCCACCGACAAACTCAACCTTACCGCCGGGAAATACATCGGAAAGGACGATCCTGTCTGCATCTGCCGCGCCCAGAGCGGGCTTCCCTCCGTCGGAGAGTATCTGCAGCCCTTCATGAATCCCATGCTCGTCGCGGGATGGATGAGAGGCTCGCACTACGGAGCGTTCTACCCCTGCTCTCCTGAGGACTCCGATCCCGTCTATTTCGACGGACCCCCAAGAATCTGCTGCCTCGGATTCCAGCTGAACGGAGGCAAGCTCCAGGGTCTCGAGCCTTTGGGAGCTAAGAACGGGGACCACATACCCGTGGACTTCTTCAAGAGCGACACCTGGGATGTGGCCCGCGCCAATGCGGTCAAAGCCAGCAGGTTCATCAGGAGCCAGGGCCCATTCATGCCTTCCATCCTCGGTCCCGAGGAGATGGAATACACGTCCAGGCCTGAAGTCATCAAAGAGCTCACCTCGAGGTTCGAAGACCTTGACTGATCTCAGATACCCCGCGGTGATCGTCAATTTCAAAGTCTACAGCCAGGTGGAGGGACAGGGAGCCCTCCGCCTCGCCAAGATTTGCGGGAAGGTCGCCGAGGAGACCGGAGCATCCATCGCGGTATGCCCGCCCACCGCTGAGCTGTCTTACGTCGCATCTCAGGTTTCATTGCCTGTGCTCTCTCAGAACGTCGATCCGAGGAAACCCGGTTCCGGAACCGGATACACGACTCCGTCGGCCGTCAAAGCGGCAGGCGCTTTCGGCTCCCTCATAAACCATTCGGAGAACAGGAAGCCTGCGGATCAGGTCGAAGCCAGCGTTTCTATGTGCAGGGAGCTTGGCCTGACAACCTGCGTCTGCGCCGAGAGCATCGCAAAAGCCGCAGAGCTGGCCGCCTTCTCGCCGGATATGATCGCCGTCGAGCCGCCGGAGCTTATCGGAGGGGACACATCCGTAACGTCCGCCGATCCCGGGATCGTCAAAGACACGGTCTCCGCGGTGGAAGCCGTCGACGCGAACATCCCTGTGCTTTGCGGGGCCGGCGTCAAGACAGGCGAAGACGTCCGCGCCGCCTTGGAATTGGGGGCCAAAGGGGTTCTTCTGGCTTCCGGCGTGGTTAAAGCATCAGATCCGGAAGCGGTTCTCCGCGACCTCGTGAGATACATCTGAAATCCATTCCCGCAGATCTTATCAGGTTTGCGGGCATTTTTCGCTTCCATATCTATTGAACCGCCATTCAATTTTTAATAGTTGAACAGCTATTCAACTATTATGAAAGTAGTGCTCAAGCTCGAAGGTTTGGATTGCGCCAATTGCGCTTCCAAGATAGAGAACAGCGTGTCCAAGATCGATGGCGTCAGCGACGTCAACGTGACGTTCATGACCCAGAAAATGTCGTTCACCACCGAAAGGGAGGACGTGGATGCTGTCGTAGAGGCTGTATCCAAAGAGGCCATGAGAGTCGCAGACGACATCAAATCCGTGAGAAGGATAAAGTGAAAGTCACGCTCGCCCAGAGGATAATCATTGCCCTGGCGATATTTGCCGTGGGCATGGTCCTCCATCATACCCATTCCATTTCGGAGACCGCGGAGCTGCCCATATTTTTGGCCGCCTATCTCATCATAGGATACGATGTTTTGGCGGGTGCTTTCCGCAACATCATGCGCGGTAATTTCCTCGACGAGAAATTCCTGATGATGGTAGCCAGCATAGGCGCGTTCATCATCGGGTCATACGAGGAAGGGACGGCTGTCATGCTGTTCTTCCAGGTGGGGGAGTGGTTTGAAGACAGGGCCGTGAACTCGACCAGGAAATCAATCTCAGACCTCATGGACATCCAGCCGGAATATGCCAACCTCGTCACGGAGGACGGCATCGAGCGCGTGGATCCTGAGGAAGTGATGATAGGCGATATGATCGAGGTCCTGCCTGGGGAGAAGATACCTCTGGACGGGAGCATAGTCGAAGGGTCTTCTTCTCTGGATACCAGCGCCTTGACCGGGGAATCGGTTCCGAGAAGCGTGTCCGTCGGCGAAGAGGTATTCAGCGGATCGGTGAACATCAGCGCAAAGCTGAAGATCTGCGTAACCAAAGAGTACGCGGATTCCACTGTCTCCAAAGTTTTGGAGCTGGTCGAGGATTCGATATCGAGGAAAGCGCCGGTCGAGAAGTTCATTACCAAATTCGCGAGATATTACACCCCAGCCGTCATAATATCCGCCATATTCGTCGCCATCATACCCCTATTGTTCGGCCAGGACCCCAAGGTCTGGATATACAGGGCTCTGACCTTCCTGGTGGTTTCGTGCCCCTGCGCCGTGGTCATCTCCGTCCCTCTGGGATACTTCTGCGGGATAGGGGCGGCATCCAAGCTGGGCATCCTTGTCAAAGGCGGGAACTATCTAGAGGCTTTGGCCCACGCTTCAGTTGTCGTGTTCGACAAGACCGGCACCTTGACCGAGGGGAAGTTCGGCATCGACAAGATCGAAGCCGTAGGGTGCTCTGAAGAGGAGCTTCTCAAGCTGGCAGCCATGGCGGAATCCGGGTCCAACCATCCGATCGCCATATCCCTGAAGAAGGCGTGCTCCGAAGGTTTCGATTACAGCCGCATAGGCTCCTCCGAGGACCGCTCCGGAATGGGAATTGCCACTGTGATCGACGGGAAGACCGTCTTAGCCGGGAACAGGAAGCTGATGGCTCTGGAGGGCATAAACGTGGATACCGACGAGAGCATATTCACCACTGTCTATTTGGCGAGGGACGGCCAATATCTCGGGCGCATTATCCTATCTGACATGCTCAAAGAAGGGGCCAAAGAGATGGTAGGGGAACTGAAGTCCGTGGGCATAAGCAGGACAATCATGCTCACCGGCGATTCCAGATCCATCGGGGAGGAAGTGGCGGCCAGAGTCGGTTTGGACGAAGCCCAATGCGAGCTGCTTCCGGCAGACAAGATCAGCCATCTCGAAAGGATAATCGATTCCAAGCCGGAGAAAACTAATGTGATCTTTGTCGGGGACGGGATAAACGATGCCCCATCCATATCCCGCGCGGATATCGGAGTCGCCATGGGAGGGCTGGGGTCGGACGCCGCAATCGAGGCCGCCGACGTCGTCATCATGGACGATAAGCCGGAGAAAGTCGCCACGACGATAAAGATCGCGAAGCGCACCAACGGCATCGTCAAGCAGAACATCGTGTTCGCGCTGGGCGTCAAATTCGCCATCCTGGCTCTTTCCGTCGTGGGCATAGCCAGCATGTGGATCGCAGTCATCGGAGACGTGGGAGTGGCGATAATAGCCATCCTCAATTCGATGAGATGCATGCGCACTTCGATCTACGAGAAGAAGTGAAAACAATAGGTTCCAGCCTGCCGTTTCTGGCTGGGACCTTCATTCCAATCCTTTCAATGGGTATCCATCCTTGCGAAGAGCGGCCCAGCAAGCCAGATAGATGAGGCAGCAGATCCCTAGGGTAGTCGCGATGCCTTCCACGAACAGATCCGATGGGAAAGAGGATGCGATGATCATGCCGAAGAACGCCGCGATGAATCCGGTGAAATTGAGGGTCGACGACACAGAGCCGTTGTCACCGTCCCTTTGCCCCATCAATATGCCGAATCCGAAGGAACGGGTTATGGTGGATACGGCGCAGCACGGTATTATCGCCAGAAGGAGCCCAGCCCAATGGATCCCTCCGATCGCGAGCATCAGCGCGAAGCTAGACAGCCCCAGCAGCAAAATCGCCGCCACGCTTTTTCTCGGCGACAGTTTCAAGCGACCGATCGCCGCCGCCAACATCAGACCGAATATGCAGGACGCGGCCAGGACCAGGCTGTATTCCGTTGTGCCAAGCCCGAAGCGGATTTCGAACACGTAAGCCGAGACAGAGATGTATGCCAGCTGGCCCGCCATGAAAACGCACATCATCACCATGAACAGCACGAAATGCCTGTCGCCGGCGACCACTTTAATCCGCGACAGCGCACCTATCACAGAGCCCTCATGGCGCTCTTCGGGGAGGTTCCCTGGTAGAAGGCACCCCATCGACAGGCAGAGCAGAGAGACTGCCGTGAGGGCCCAGAACGTCGCTCTCCATCCTGAGATGTTGATCAGGACCGTGCCTATGACCGGCGCCAATATGGGCCCCAATATTCCCAGGGCGGCGGTTATTGAAAGGGCCGACTTCATCTCCTCTCCCGTGAAGCAGTCTTTGATCAGCGCGAACGCAGTGCACATTGCGCCTCCGCCTCCGAAAGCCTGAACAATCCTGAATGCGATGAACGCCCATACGTTGTCTGTAAGGCAGCAGGCGACGCTGGCTACGGCATAGATGGACATGGTTATCAACAGGATCTTTCTTCTGCCGTATTTGTCGCTCAGCGGTCCCAGAACCAGGATGCTGATGGCGAACGCCAGCATGAACAGGTACAGGGACATGTTCATTACGCTCTCAGGCGCGCTGAAATCCACGGTCATTTTGGGCAGGCCAGACAGGAACATGTCGGTGGACAGCGGGCCGAATATGCTGAGCACCAGTATCAGAAACAGAAGCGCACGGCGGCCCAATCCTTTGTCGGCCATGCCGTCTTGAGATGCGCGATTCGTATAAATCTTGCGGAACGTAGCTTCCATTGATAGCGGGCCCATTTTAGCAATCTTAGGGAAAGACGCAATCGCTTATCCTTCGGATCGGAAATCGGATTGCATGGACGCTAAGATGGCCTTGGTCGTGTTGCTGATGCTCCTGATTCCGGCTTCTGTATCATGGGATTCTGACGGGGCTTCGCCAACTCTGCTGATCCGTGCTTTCGATCCCTATGGGGAAGCCATCGCAGTGTCCAACCCAGGTCCTGGAACCGCCGATCTTTTTGAATTTTCCCTGACAGATGGAGAAGGGACTTGGGCATTCAAAGAATCGTTCATCATTCCCGCGGGTTCGACAGTCGCATTCTCATCCGATCCGAAATGCGAATCGTTCGGCGGAAGGTACCACATCGTAGTTCTAGGCGAAGAAGGATTCTCAAAGGGCAAAGGCTCCCTTGTGCTCAACAATACCGGCGACGAGATCTATCTGATGAAGGATGGGGCGGTGATCGATGCCGTCTGCTATGGGAACAAGAAGATCGATGAGGGAGACATATGGTCCGGGCCTCCCGCCGATGTTAAAAAGGGATACTATACGCTCAGGGTCGGAGGGGACACCAATACCGCGGAAGATTGGGCAACCCGCCGTCCGGGCGTTACCGAAGTCGATTTCGATCCTAAAATCACGTATCAGGCAGAAGTGACCCCCTTCCTGTTCCCAGACAGCGGAGGCGTTCCCATCTACAGGGCATTGGAAGCAGCCGAGGAAAGGGTGCAGATAGCGCTTTATCTGCTCAGCAGCAAGAATATATTCTCCCTTCTGTGCGATTTGGAGGATAGGGGAGTAGATGTCACGCTCCTTCTGGAAGCGAATCCTCTTGGGATCGATCTGATAGCTTATCTGCCTCTGATGAAAGCTTTAGCGAACCACGGGGGCGAGATATATCTGATAGGAGGCGACGGCGAGCGCTTCCCATATATGCATGCCAAATACGCAATCATCGACGGGTATAGGACCATCATTTTGACCGAGAATTGGACGTCAGACAATCTGAACGGCAACGTCCGTCCGTGCTCTTACGGGGACGATACCGGAAACAGAGGGTGGGGCGCCGTAATAGACAGCGCAGACCTGGCGTTCTTCATGGAGCAGATTTTCTCCAACGACATCGACATGGGTTACGGAGACGTCAGGAAATTCGTAGATGCGTATCCGAATGCGAGGGCAGCCGGCAATCTCGTTTATTCATCTCCGGAAGGCGAATATGGCGAAGCATTCCAAGCGTCCGTGCTGCCTTTCCTTTCTCCGGACGGTTCGTTCGAAGCCGAATCATATTACATGGGCATCTCCGCGGAGAGGGTATACTCTCAGCAGCAAAGCATAGGGTCGTCCATGAGGGACGTCGCCGAAGGCTCGCCTATCTGGTGCATGGCTCAGGCCGCTTCCAGAGGCGTGGACACCAGGCTGATAATCTGCGAATTATCGGCCGGAAGCTATTCGGATGAGCTTTGCGCCGAGACGCTGATCAAGGCGGCATCGATGAGGGTCCCATACGTCCACAATAAAGGGCTGGTATGCGATGACGTCGCCATCGTCGCGTCAGTGAATTGGACGGACAATTCGTTCTCGATGAACAGGGAATTCGGCGTGGCGATAGAGTCGGCGGATGTGGCAGGATTCTTCGCCGAAGCTTTCCTCAGGGATCATGCCAGATGTTATCTTTATGAGGGATTCACGGCCGAGATAACGGAGATGAAAAGCAGGTATCGCTATGGGGAGGAGGCCGTTTTCTCGGTAACGATGTCGGCCATCGGCGATTATTCCTACGAATGGGATCTGGGGGATGGCAGGGTGAGGGTCACCTCGATTCCGCGCATGTCGTTCTGGCCTTCTGAAGGGGAGCACATGATGGTGGTTACGGTATCCGACGGATCGGGTTTCTCCTGCACCGCGTCTGCCGCTTATTCCTCCGACAAGGACCCATCAATCGCGGGTGGGATCTCCGGTCTGCTGGATGGTTTCGGTCTCCTTCCCTCATATTTTGCTTTAGCGGCCGTGACTATTGTTTTGGCAGTTGTATATGCCCTGGCGAGGCATTACAAGCAGGTCAGAGGCGATATGTAATTATCATGTCCAGCAATTCGGGTGCATGGATGCGAAGAAGCTATCGGCCCTCGCGGCGGCTCTGATCGCGGCGCTATGCGCGACTCAGATTTCCGAATCCGGTTCGGATGCGGATGTCTCGTACGGGGTGCTCATCAGCGAGTTCAATCCCTTCGATTGGGAAGGGGTCACATTGACCAATTACGGCGAAAAAGCCGTCGACCTGAACGGTTGGTATCTGAGCGACGGAGAAGGCAAATGCGTTTTCTCATACTATAGGCTGGACGCCAAGAGTTCGGTCACTGTCGTCAGGCCGGACAGCAGTCCGAAGAGCTCCTTTGCCGACCGCGAAAATGTGATCGACGTCGACAGCGCCGTTCTGAAAGCGGATAGCCAATATCTCTTCGCAAATGGCGGGGACCAGGTTTACCTGTATGATTCCTCCGGCTTCTGTGTGGATGCATTGTGCTACGGCAGCAAGACCATCGACGACGCATCGATCTGGAGCGGGAGTTCTTTAACGATTTCTGGAAGCGACGTTTACGCGGTCAGGAACGGCTCCGTGGATTCTGACACAGCCTCTGACTGGAAGATCACAAACGGCGCGTCGGCCGGATATGAGTTCGATCCCAGCCTGCAATATCGGGCCACCGTCACACCTTTCGTTTTCCCTGACAGCGGCGGGGTCCCGATCTATGAGGCCATAAGCTCTGCCAAGAGTTCGGTGCACATCGAGATGTATCAGCTCACCAACAAGAACATGTACGCGCTCCTGTGCGATTTGGCCGAGAAGGGAGTCGAAGTCACTCTCCTGCTGGAATCCAACCCTTACAAATCCGATCAGTCCGGGGTCGCACCCAGTTTGAAGGCGCTTGTGAACGCAGGCGGCGAGGTGAAACTGATCGGAGGGATGTCCGGAGACCGCTTCAATCTCGTCCATGCGAAATACGCTATCGTCGACGGCAAGACGACCATCGTCACTTCCGAGAACTGGACCGTAGACAATCTCAACGGCAAAATCATGAACGGCACATACAGCGAAGACTATGGCAACCGCGGATGGGGAGCTATAATCGAGAGCAAGGATTATGCCTCCTATATGGAGGGCGTTTTCTCAGCCGACATCAGCGGCAAGGATGTCAGAGATTTCTCTGAGATGAGCTATTCCAACGTCACCCCAGCGAGTCTTCGGTACAGCAAGCCGCAGAGCGGGAATTTCAAGTCTTATTCGGCGTCGGTCTGCCCCATATTATCGCCTAACAACTCGTGGGACAGCGAGATGTATTGGATCGACAGGGCGGTCGATCGCATCTATGTCCAGCAGCAATCTTTGGACCAGTCATATGAGGACTGGACCGAGTCTTCTTCGCCTCTGTATCATCTGAATTCCAAAGCTATTTCGGGGGCAGACGTCAGGCTCATCCTGAATTCCGGAAGCGAAAACGATCGGGTTTATGTTGAAAATTACGTCGAGAGCGTAAACAAGGGCAGCATGATAGATGCCGCCGCCATGGATAAGCCCTATGTGCACAACAAAGGATTGGTTTGCGATGACGTTGCCATAGTGTCGTCGGTGAATTGGACTTACCCTTCGTTCACTACCAACAGGGAAGTGGGCGTCGCGATACTTTCCTCGGATGTGGCCGGCTATTTCGCCAGCGTATTCGAGAGCGATTTCGATAAGAATTACGCGTACGAGGGTCTTTCCGTCACGATAACGACCACCGACAAGACATACGAGCTTGGAAAGACGGTGACGTTCAAGGTCAGCGTGACCCCTGCCGGAACGTACACTTACGATTGGGATTTCGGCGACGGCCAGACCAAGACCACCAAGGTCCCGAGCGCTACGGTCACGGTAAAGGAAGGTTCTCATATCTTGAAAGTGACCGTATCCGATTCCTCCGGAGATTCGGCCAGCGCCTCAGAGAAATACGTGGTGCAGCCATCCGGCGAGAGCCAGAATTCCGATGACGGAAGCGGTTCCGGAGGTTGGCTGAAATACGCCGCCATCGGGATAATCATCCTGTTCGTCGCTCTGATCGGGCTTTCCAGACTGAAGAGATGATCCGGTGATAATCAGACAGGCGGGCGAGAAAGATTTCGAGAAGGTTTGCTCCATCATCAATGGGAACCTCGACGATTATTTCTCGCCCGATGTCATAGCCTTTTTCATGTCGCAGTGGCCGCATGGCCAGTTCATCGCCGAGGATGTCTTCGGCAATGCCCTCGGTGCCATCTGCGGCTCCAGACTTGACGGGGGGAGGGCATCCATTTCCCTCTTCGCCGTGGAGTCTTCTTTTCGTGGCAAGGGGGTAGGCGGGATGCTACTGGACGCATTCCGCAGGAGATGCTTCATGGACGGGTATGGCACCATCCAATTGGAAGTCCGCACCGCGAATTCCAATGCCATAGCGTTCTACAAAAAGCGCGGATTCGTGTGCTCCGAGTTTCTGCCGCATTTCTACGGGGACGGCGGAGACGCCTATCGCATGGTGGCTTTCTCGTCTGGCTGCAGAGCGTCATAAAAAGGAAAGCCTCCGAGGGGAGGAATGGGTTTCGGCGATCACGAGAACATGCTGTCGTCGACGTGGTCTGTCTGGTAATAGTATCCGGATCTTTCCTTCTGTGCGGAAGATACGTCTTTGGAGAGGCCTGAGGTGTACGATCCGTACCTTTCGCGGATCTGGTCCTCCACGGGGCGGGATCTTCTGAGGGCTCTGCGTATGTGGTCGGCGGTGATGAGCTCGGAGCCTTCCATCACCGCTATGTCTCCGGCAGATCTTATCAGCCCTCCCAGCTCCCTGAGCCTGAGGGTGAGGGAGTTGGATTGGTTGTCGTCTCTGGCGCGGCGTTTGCCCTCTTCGATTATGAGCTTTACCGCCTCTATGTCCGCGTGGGGTATGTGCCCGTCAAGGTTGACTTCCTGGGCCACGAATTGGGCGTATTTGGCTCTGTTGCGGTCGTTGTCGGGCATCGCGATGTCCACGAGTATCTCGTATCCGTTCCCTATGATCCTGGATCTGAGAGGGGACAGGATGTTCTCGATGTCCTGCATGTTGCATGCGGCCACCAGGATGAAGTCGCACGGAACGTCCTCCACTTTGACGCTGGCTCCCGCGGATTGGGGGTTCCTGCCCATGATGGGGAAGGATTTCTCCTGCATCGCGGTGAGTATGTATCTCTGGAGGTCTCCGAGATGGGATATCTCGTCCACGAACAGCACGCCTTCATGGGCTTCGTGGATGGATCCCGCGATGACCCTTTCGTACGCTGGGGTGCCGAGCTTTTCGTGGCCTCCGTATGGGTCGTGCCTCACGTCCCCCAGCAGCTCGGTCTCCGATGCTCCTGTGGCGAGGACGAAGGGGTTCCTGTTGAGCTTGACCAAGGTCTTCTCGTTGGATGTGCGGGTGAGCTCGCTCCTCTTGTCGATTGCCGCCTGGTCGAGCATGCGTATCTTCTCTCCGGCGCGCTCGAAGATCACGGTCTCCTCGTAACCGTTCGTGGTGCGGGTGGTGCGGACTTTCTCCTTTCCGGCGGTCAGCTGGCCGACGGATTCGCCGAGGAGGCCGCCGATGTTTCCCATCAGGTCCTGGAACGGGTTGCCTCTCCCTCCTCCGCTCATTTTGCTGTAGTTGCAGTAGGGGCAGCTGAGATCGGTTGGCTGGGATATCTTCCCGCAGTTTTTGCATCTGTATCCGAGGTGCTCCGCCACGCCGGGAGGCGCATCTTCCGGATCTTCCAGCACTCCTATGGGCTCGCTTCTGAGGGCCTCTTCCTTTTCGACCTCCTCTCTGTCGAGGATCTCGATGAAGGGCCTCTCGGCGTTCTCTGGGTTCTCCACGACCCTCACTTCGTGGGAGGGTGTCGGGAGATTCATGGAGAGGGCGCGGGCTATCATGGATTTCCCAGTGCCCGGCGGACCCACCAAGAGCAGATGCCTGCGCTGGCGGGCTGCTATTTTGGCGAGATCTATCGCTTCCTCCTGTCCGAGGACCCTGTCAAGGGGATCGGACGGGATGAGGATCTCTTCGGTGGAGCGCATCTTCTCGACGACGCTCCAGGATTCTGCGGCTATTTTCTCTGTCATTTCGATCATTTTCAGTAGAGGTCCTCTTTGGTGAGGATTGTGATTTCCGCGGGCATCTTGGATATGTTTCCTTTGCGGGTTCCGATCACGGTGTATATGCCTTTCTCGGCGGAGATGTCGAGGATCCTCTGGGAGATCACGCCGTCGAAGACGATGGCGATGGCCCCGCCGGAATCCTCTTTGAGGGAATTGACCAGGTTTTTGACTGCAACCTCTCTGATCAGAGCGTTGCCCTCGCCCAGGATCTTCGCGTTGTGGGTAGTCGAGAGATCCAGGAGCATGTCGCGGAACTCGGTCTGCTCGGGGGTAAGAACCTTGTCGGAGCTCTTCTTTCCGCGGAGAGTCCTTCTGGTTTTAGGTTTCTCGGCAGGCTTCTTCTCTTCGGATACAGGTTCTTTGGAATCATCGATCTCTTTGGCGGGCTCCGCGATCATATCGGGGGTTTCGGCGGCCTCTATGAGGATCTTCTCCTCGGCCGCACCGATCATGGCCGGGGCCTCGGGCCCTTCGATCATGGACAGGGATTCGCTTTCGTCCTTCTTTTTCTTGTATTTGTCGATGGCGGAGTCGTCGAAGCGAGGCTTCCTGTGGTCTTCCTCCTCGTCGCGGTCCTCGTACTTGTCGCGCCTGTCCTTCCTGTCTCTGCGGTCGCGCCTCTCGTCGTCGCGGTCCTCGTACTTGTCGCGCCTGTCCTTCCTGTCGCGGCGGCTTTCATCGCGCTTGTCTCTGCGGTCGCGCCTCTCGTCGTCGCGGTCCTCGTACTTGTCGCGCCTGTCCCTCTCTTTGCGCTCGCGGTATTCCGACTCGTATTCGGGCTCTTCCAGCTCTTCCTCCAGTGCTCCCTCCTCGGTGATGAGGCCGTTCATCTCCATGTATTGGTCGCCGGGGATTTTGTTGCGGAGGCATTTTATGATCTGTTTGGAAGTGAGCTCCTCGACCTCGTGGGCGCGAGGCGCGCGGGCGATGAAATCGACTTCGGCGACTTGGAAGAGCTCTCTGAGGATCAGCTCTCCGCCTCTGTCCCCGTCCACGAAAGCGGTGGCGACCCTTTCTCTGGAAAGGTCCTGGACGGTCTTGGGGATGTTGGTCCCCTCTACGGCAATGGCGTTCTTGATGCCGGCTTTCAGAAGGTTGAGGACGTCGGATCTGCCTTCGACGATGATGATGGGGGTGTCCGAATTCTTCACGTCGGGCCCGGCGGGGCACCTGTCTTTTCCGTACGAAGTAATTTCCTCTATCTGGACGCTCTGCCTGACGCTGTCCATGAGGTCGTAGCTGGATCCCTTGGACTGTTTGATGAGCTCATTGAGAAGCTCTTTGGCGCGTTCGACGACCTTCTCCCTCTTTGTGACCCTTACGTCCTCGATTCCCAGAACGCGGATGCCCGCTTTGCAGGGCCCTACGCGGTCGACCGTTTCCAGAGCGGATGCGAGGATGACTGTCTCGACCTGGTCCAAACTGGAGGACATATAGATGATACCCTCGGATTTGCCTCCTTTCGAGACGACTTCCACCTCTATCCTGCCGATTCTTCCGGATTTCTGGAGGTCTCTGAGGTCGAGCTCGTCGCCAAGAAGCCCCTCGGTCTGGCCGAAGATGGCGCCGACGACGTCAGGTTTCTCAATGATCCCGTCGGCGGTGATCTTCGCTTTAACCATGTATTTCGTTGTATTCGGATCGATATTCATGTGAACACTCCTTTGGGGTGTAGGAAAAAATCTGTCCTGCTTGCACTATCCAATGTGCCGCCATGGCATGTTCCGGCATCGTGCCGGAGTGGTGATTTGCATCGGGATTCGCTGTCGTAGGCGCATTCCTCAGCGCCCGGATTCCGATTGGCTTTAGGAGCTCGCGGCTCCGTGATGACTGTGATATAGTGAACAGGAAAGATCTCTTTCCTTGCGGCGCAATCGATGAACTCATTTATAAAGTTGCGTGGGGGGTTCCATTGCGGTGAGGCATTCCCATATTGATTATCGCCGCTCCGCTCATCGAAGAGAATATCTCGTTCGTCTCGCGGTCGCATGTGAAGACTATGATCTGCAGCTTCCTGGCCGCGTTGCGTATGGCTCTGCAGGCGCCTGATTTGCTCTCAGTATCCAATCCCGCGAACGGCTCGTCCAATATCATGGGGATGTCGCAGGAGGATGCGGATTCGGCCGCGGCCAGTTTCAGCGATATAGACGCCAAGATCCTCATTCCGCTGCCGACGGATGCCATGGTCTGCGGAGGGCCGCCGTCTGATATGCGGAAGCCGTCCTCCCAGGAGATCTTGCACTCCCTTCTTGCCATCTCTGACAGATAGCCGCTGGCGACATCCAGATCCGGCCGGATCCCAGCGGATTCCCCTTCGCCGATTCTGTTGGCGATAGCGTAAGCCAGCGCGTAGGAGATGCCTTTGCGGATGACGGAATCCCTTTTGGCTTTCAGGGCGGATTTCCTGTCCATAAGCGACTCCAGCTCTCCTGAGCCCAGTATCCTGGCCATCTTGCCTTCGAGGTAATATAGCCTCTTTTTCAGGTTGTCAACGTTTCCCGCCGCGCCCAGATATTCCGTCGCGCATATGGTCTCATCTGGGTTCAGCCCGGCTTCGCTCAGGATCCTTCTGATCTCCGAGGTCTCGCTGTCGATGTCGCGCGCATCCTCCGTCTTCTTGGCGCATTCGGCGAACCCTTTCTCCCCGCCAAACCGCTCTAGAAATCTTTCGAGCGCAATCTTCGCATTCTCCAGCTTGGCTTTCGAATCGTTCATGGCGTCGCCGTTCTTGCTAAGGATGTCCGCCGCGTTCATCATGCGGACCATCTCCGCCACCGCCTGCTCAGTATCCGTCATCATGATGCCGAGGGCGAACGAAACGCTGGACGCCGATTCCTCGTAGGATTCCGTCATGCGGGTCAGGTCGTCTATGCGGCGGGTCAGCGCGGGTATGTCCAAGGCTTCGCCTTTGTTTGCGCCTCCGAGCCCGAACAGGGTCGTTTTCTTTTTGGGGATGCCCATTTTGGCTCCTGCCAGCTCTGTTTTCCTGTCGCGGAGCTCTTTGGAGTTTCTGGCGTAGGATTCCCTGCCCTCGGCCAATTTCTTTATTTCAGTGGCATGGGCAAAAATATCGTTCGGGCCGTTGTTTCCGAGCTCGGTCAGCGGTCCGTACATCATCTCATCCATGGATTCCGACGCTTCCGTTGCTTCCCTCAGTTTCTCTACCAATTCCTGGTAGACGGCGACATCGCTTCTTCCTACCCATTCGAAGCTTTCGAGTGCTTTGCGGGAGGCCGCCAGATCGGAGAGGCGGTCGTAGTACGGCCTGTATGTCTCGCGGAGGTTCGTATGCTCTCTGAGTTCCTCGGCTTCCGGCGAATCTTCGGTTTCCATGCGGATCATTCTTCTTATGGCCTCGGCCTGCGACGCATATTCACCGAAGCGGTTGGCTTCTTCTTCGAGCTTTTCGGCGGCGGATTCCGTCTCCGCGATCAGAACGTCGATCTCTTCGAGCTCTTGTCCCAAAGCACACTCGGCAGCTTCTCTGGCCTTCTCAGAAGCCATGGCAAGCTCAGGATGCGTCGAATGCTTCGTCCCGGCGAAAGCGCTCTCCAGGAACGACAGGTCTTCGACAGTATCCTTTCCGATGAAGTATACGCCTCTGTAGAGATCGGTACCCATGCTCAGAAGGCATTCAGGGACGCGTCCGATGCGGTACGGGCCTCTGATCCTTATCGAAGCCTCCGTTCCGTCGTCATCGGCCGTCATGCTTCCGGAATCGTCCTTTCCGCGCTCAGGGAATGCCTTTCCGGCGGATGGTACCATGCATGCGGCAAGGAATTCCGCCAAAGCGGTCTTTCCGCATCCGTTCGGCCCGGAGAAGACGTTCAGGCCAGATGCGAACTTGAACACGCGATCTTCGATCGGCCCGTACAGATCCACGGTCGCGCGCACTATTCTCATTTATGCCCTCCGATTTCCCTCAGAAGATAGGAGGCAGCCTCATTCGCCGCTCTGATCAATTCTTTTTCAGACATAGATGCGACGGAGTTTCTGTGGGCTCTCAGGAATCCGGCGCCGTCCAAAGCTTCCTCTAAGGTCTGGCGCCCGCCGGATATCAGCGCTTTTTCAGCGTCAGACACATCTTTCTGCAGATCATCCTCAATGGTTCTCGAGCATTTGTCGCAGGAGATCTCCCAGATCCTTGTTCCCAATGATTTTTGGAGCTCCGCGGAGAAAGCTCCAGGGTCGGAGCATATGTGATTCGCGAGCGCTCCGGACCCTCTGAACGATATCGACAGTATGTCTCCCGGAGAGAACACCTTGGACAGCTCCGATCTCAGCCTTTCAAAGCTCAGGTCCGTGACGTCCGCTCTTAGGTTCCTCCACTGTATGCTCTGGGTCTCTGCGAACGTCATCTTTGAGACTTTCCCCTCCGATACTTCCACCACATAGGCGCCTTTTGGCCCGGTTTCTTTGCCGTTTCTGCCTTGGGCATTCCCCGGATATACCGCATGGGGGTGCTCCCTGATGACTACGCGCCTATGGACATGGCCAAGCGCCCAGTAATCGACGTTCTTCCCAAGGAAATCCTGCATGCTGCATACTGCTGTGGGGTGGCCTTCGCCGATCTCTTCCACATAGCAGTGGACGCATGCCACGGTGAATATTCCGGGGGTACCGGACAGCATCGAGACGATGTTGCGGTTCTCCCGCTTACCTGAGAAACTGATGCCTACGACCTCGACTTCCGTGCTGTTCGCCTTCAGGAAGATCGATTCGGGTTCTGTGGGGAACACTCTGACGTTTGAGGGATATGGCATCGCAGAATCCCATGGCCTTTCGACGTCGTGGTTCCCTTTGGAGATGAAGATGGGGATCTTCGCGCGCGCCGCTTCCTCGCAGAAGAATTTGCGGTCGGAAGGTTGGGCAGTTTTCTCGAATAAGTCTCCCGATATGACGATGAACGAGGCCTTCTCCGACAAGGCGAGATCGATTATTTTTCCGAGCGATTTAGCCGGTGCTTCTCTCATCCTCAGCATTTCCGCGGCATCCTCGGTCTCCACGCCTTTGAAGCGCGAGCCGAGATGGATGTCGGCGCAGTGGATGAATTTGAAATCGCCCATATCGTCCCGATATCGGGCCTGTAAATAAAACCAGCACTATGCTCGCATGGCGCGTCCGCCCAATAATCAGGCGAAATTTCTTCGCGGACGTCCGTGCTATTTATTATGGCGCAGATGCTTATCAAGTCGATCATATGAAGAACATAGGCAAGAAGGTGAACGAGGAGATCGAAAGGGGCCATATCGGTCCCAATCTCGCATGCGATTACCATCCCAGCCATTTCACCGGCCAGGATTGCACCTTCTGCTATTGCCCGTTCTACCCTTGCGGCGATGAGGATCTGGGGTGGGAGTTGGACGGGAAAAGGGGGAGGAAAGTCTGGAACTGCTCTGACTGCCTCTTCATCCACAGGCCGGAGGTCGCTTCCCACATAATGTCCGAGATAAAGCGCATGGGCATCACCGACTATTCCGACGAACGTCTCAGAGGGATATTCGAGGAGACGAAAAAGAACTATTGGCGCATGGGGAAGGCTCTGATGGTCGTGGGCGCGACTTCCGACGCCGGAAAATCGGTCACGGTGGCCGCATTATGCAGGATCCTGCACAGGAAAGGGTACCTCGTCGCGCCTTTCAAATCCCAGAACATGAGCCTGAATTCCAAGGTCACCCGCGGGGGCGCCGAGATCGCGATGATACAGACCCTCCAAGCTCAGGCTGCCGGCCTCACGAACCCGGACGCGCACATGAATCCCATCCTTCTGAAGCCCAAAGGCGACGACATATCGCAGGTCATAGTCTGCGGGAAGTCTTTCGCCGATTACAGGGTCAAAGAATACTACAGCGAATTCGTTCCGGGACCTGGGATCGAGATAGTGAGGGAGCACGTCGATTTCATGAGGAAGCGGTATGATTTCGTGATAATGGAGGGCGCCGGCTCCCCTGCCGAGATCAACATCTACGACAAGGACATCGCCAACATGAAGGCGGCCGAGATCGCCGATGCCAGCGTGATCCTGGTGGTCAACGTGGAATGGGGCGGCGCTTACGCATATGCGCTGGGGACGGTTGAATTGATCCCGGAGAAGGACAGGAAAAGAATCAAAGGCATAATCCTGAACAACGTCCGCGGGGACCCCGAGAAAGTGCGCTCCGGCGCCGGCACTCTGAGCGAAATCCTAGGCATCCCGGTCATCGGGATAATCCCTCACGTGAATGTGGCCCTGCCTTCCGAGGACTCCGAGGCTCTCAGGGATTCCAAGGGCAAAGGCGAAGGCAGGATACGCGTGGGCGTCGTGAAATTCCCGCGCATAGCCAATTTCACCGACATCGACCCTCTCGTCCTGGACGGAATACAGGTCGTCTACGTCGAATCACCGAAGGATCTGGACGGGGTCAGCGCCGTCATACTTCCCGGGACGAAGAACACGGTTCTGGATTACCTCTGGATGCGCGAGAGAGGCATCGCAGACAGGCTCTCGGAGCTCAGGGGAAAGCTGCCGATATTGGGGATATGCGGCGGATATCAGATGATGGGCGCGACGATGGATGATTCGCTGGGGATAGAAGGCGGGAAGAAGGCTGTCATCGAAGGTCTCGGATTCTTCGGGAACAAAACCGTCTTCGCCGAATACAAAAAGACGGTGGCCAACCGCGATGCCGTCCTGCTGAAAGGCAAGGGAGGGAATCTGACCGGATATGAGCTTCACATGGGCCAGACCGAGGTCACGGAGGAGCCGCTGTTCAGGATAGACAGCATGTTCGCGCCGTCCTGGAACGAAGGTTCGGTCAGAGAGGATGAGAAGCTGTTCGGCACATATCTCCACGGATGCTTCGATGCCCAGCCGTTCAGAAAGTATTTCCTGTCATTCTTCGGCGAAGCCGCCGCGGATATGTCGATGAAGAGCTATGGCGAATCCTTGGAGGAGAGTTTGGAGGCGCTGGCGAACGCTTTCGAGAGCAATCTCGACATGGGAAAGCTGATGGCCATATTGGAGGGGAAAGCATGAGGCTGCTGGTTCTGGGCACATCCTCGGCTGCGGGAAAGACAACCCTCTGCGCGATGCTCTGCAGGCATTTCATGAGGGAAGGCAAGGATCCCGTCCCGTTCAAGGCGTCTAATCTGTCTCTGAATTCGTACGCGACGAAGGATGGGGGAGAGATCGGGATGGGTCAGGCTTTCCAGGCTTGGTCCGCGGGATTGGAGCCAGCCACCGATATGAATCCGGTCCTTCTCAAACCAAGCGGCGGAGGCATGATGCAGGCGGTAGTCAACGGCCGGCCTTACTTGGACTACGGGAAAGGGAAGGAGCTTGACAGGGAAGCCGTCATGGGCGAGGCGCTCAAAGCGTATCGGAGGCTCTCAGAGAAGCATGGCTTCATCATCTGCGAAGGCTCCGGCTCTCCTGCCGAAATCAATCTGATGGACAAGGATCTGGCGAATACCGGCCTTATGGAAGCGACAGATATACCGGCCATAATAGTCGGCGACATCGAGAGGGGAGGGGTATTCGCCGCCATCTATGGGACTTGGAGGCTGATCCCGGACCATCTGAAGCCGAGGCTCAAAGGATTCGTAATAAACAGGTTCAGAGGGGACGCATCCATTCTGGGCGAGGGCCTGGATAGGATCGAAGAGCTCACGGGCATGAAATGTCTCGGAGTGCTGCCCTACGTCCATCTGAGGTTCCCGGAAGAGGATTCCTGCTCCGATTCCAGCGGGAAGCTGGAGGGAGCAACATTGCGCGAAGCTTTCCTAAGCAACATCGATGAGCTGACGGATGCGGCGGAAGCCTCCGGATTCGATTTCGCGTCTCTGGAAGAGATTGCCCGCTCGCGATCGCCCTCCAGAAGCGACCCTCATCGCCGTTATCTCGGCATCCCCGGGGACCGTCGAGTCCATCGGCACCGGTTTCCCGCCTATTAGGAAGATATAAGCGTTCGGGCGCAGGCCGGCCGATGCTGCCGCCGCTTCGATCGAAATTCCGCTGGGCACTTCCACAGGCTTTCCGTTGAGGAGTATCCTGGCCATAATGGCAAATCGTCGGCGCGAAGATTAATCCTTTCCCAGGAATACCGCAGTAAGCCGTAGGTTTGCCAATGCGGCCCATGTTCGGCGGCCCAGCGGGAACAGAGTTCTTTGTCAACTTTTATTTAATCATACCGTCGTTAGCGGTTCGTTTGATTGCCCCTATCGGCATAAGACAAGGAGCCAAAACAATGGACAAGAAAATTCTGATCGCCGTGGTCGCTATAGCGATAATCGCCATAGCTGCCGTGGGAGCATACGCGCTTCTCAGCAACGGCGGAGGGGGGAGCGAGAAATACGCACTCTCCATATCGTCCGAGAACACTTCGTTCACGGTCAACGGAGGGGAATCCAGGACGGATTTCACCGGGGATTTCAAAGAAGGCGAATCGATAACTATCGTCTCGGTTCCGAACCAGGGATATGAATTCACCGGGTATTACAAAGGAAGCACTTTGCTTTCTTCCAATTCAACATACACATTCAAGATGGGCGCCTCCGGGATTCTGATAAAGTCCGTCGCATCGCCTGAGACCATTCCGGTCATAGGAATCACTCTTGACAAGGAGAGCGCTGAGGTTGATGCCGGATCTACCACTACCATCAAGGCAACCGTTTTGCCGACCAACGCTACCAACAAAGGAATAGTCTGGTCATCCAGCGACGCTTCTATTGCCAAGGTGGATAACGGGGTCGTCACAGGCGTCTTAAAAGGCGAAGCGACCATAACTGCCACCACCGTGGACGGAGGCAAGACCGCTTCATGCAAAGTCACCGTGAAAGAGGTCGCGCCGGTCGGTTCCGTCAGAGTCAGCGTCAACGCGATTCTCGAAGGGGAGGTCTCATCTGACTATGGGTCTGTCTCCATCGACGGAACCGCGGTTGGCACATCTTATTCCGCATATTATCTGCCCGGGACGGTCATCAAGCTTTCCGCCAATCCGGCCGCCGGATACAGATTCGATCGTTGGGTGATGGGCGGCACATCCTATGAAGGGAAGCCTATGAGTCTCACGGTCGGGAATTCGGATCTCGACGTGACAGCGGTCTTCGCTCCGTCTCCGTCCCATGTCCTATCGGTCTCTATCGACAACGGAACCGTCGCCATCGATGGGGCATCCGTTTCTTCCAAAAACGTGAAGGAAGGGATGACCGCGACCATAACCGCGACTCCCGCCGAGGGATACAAGTTCATTGCATGGTACCTGAACGGGAATGCTGTATCAACATCTCCCCAATATGTGGTGACGATGGGCATGGAGGACCGTTCCTATGTGGCCAAGACATCCAACAGCATATTCGCAGCCAGCATCTCCGCCAACGACGGAACCGTCATCGTAAACGGAGAGAACAAAGGGCAAGTGTATTCCGGCGCCATCGCCGAGGGTTCCACTATAGTCTTCGAGGCTGTGCCCGATATAGGGTATGAGTTCGAAAGATGGGTCATGAACGGAGCTACCTACAACTCTTCGAAGATAACCGTCACGAACGTCAACGGGGATATCAACGCGGTAGCTTACATGAGCAAGGTTCCGCCGCGCACGATCGTGGCGTACGCCGATGCCGGAACTGTGACCGCAAACGGGTCAGATCCAGCCAAGTCTTTCTCCGGATCCTTTGAGCAGGGAGAAACGGTCACTTTGGTCGTCGAACCATCTTATGGGCATAAGTTCAGAGGATGGATGGAAGGCGACAAGGTCGTCTCGATCAGCGAGACTTATGAGTTCGTCGTCACCGGCGACAGAACGGTAAGGGCGGTCGTCGAATCGACTCTCCGCACTCTCAACGTGACTGCGGTGAACGGCGGCTTGATCATTGATAACTTCAACATCGGCTCAACCTATTCGACCAGGCTGTATGAGGGCGAGTCTTTGACCGTCAACGCCGCCCCAAGTTCGGGGAACACGTTCTCCGAATGGGATCTGAACGGCAAGAAATATGGTCAGAGCTATCAGAGCATCAAGATCACGATGGGATCTGAGGACATCGAAGCGGTGGCCTATTGCTCCCCGATGGATGACGCCACTCTTCACATCACTGCCACGAACGGTACAGTAAAAGTTGGCGAAGACAATGTCGGCGATTCGAAAGATATCATAGCTCCTCTCGGCCAGAAATACAAGCTGACCGCAATCCCGTCTGCTGGTTATCATTTCGACCATTGGGTCATCGATGGCGAGATCAGTAATTACCAGATCGTGGAGATCACCATGGGGACCGAGCATGTGAACGCCGAGGCTATAATGGTCAAGAATGAGTCCCATACGGTCAAAGTCTCCATAGACAATGGAAACCTGATTTACAAGGGCGCCAATGTAGGCTCTTCTTTGACCGTCACAGTCGATGACAAAGATACCATCAAAATCTATGCCCAACCTGTTACTGGCTACGCTTTGGCAGGATGGTATGAGGATGGAATTTCGGAACCGATTTGGTTCGGAACTGAGTACGAGTTCCAGGTCATCAAAGATGTGACGCTCAGGATGGATACGCTCAAGCTTTGAGCAATCCCATCAATAAACAGCTCCCCCAATCGGGGAGCTCCCTTCCACTTTTTCCAGAATCTTATATATCCTTTGTCGATAGGGGCCATTGAAATTGGCCGATGCCAGATTTCAGTTGGGGACAAGATGAGGAACGGATACAAGAGCTACATAGAGAGGCAGTGCCAGCTTTGCATCGAGAGCGACGCATTCTCTCCGGACCTCTATTCGAAATACGACGTCAAGAAAGGGCTTCGCGACTCCCAAGGCAACGGGGTCATCGTAGGCCTGACCAGAGTCTCACAGGTGGACGGCTCGTAGTATGTCGACGGGGAGAAGATCCAATGCCCCGGGAAGCTTTGCTATCGCGGATACGACATCAAAAAGATATGCGAAGGGTTCGCCAACAAAAGGTTCGGGTTCGAGGAAACCGCATACCTCCTGCTTTTCGGCTCTCTGCCCAATGCCGCCCAATTGGCAGAGTTCAAAGCCCACATCTCCGAGGAGCGCAAGCTTCCGCAGACATTCACCAGGGACATAATAATGAAGGCTGCCAGCAAGGACATCATGAACTCCATGACCAGGAGCGTGCTGTTCCTGTCCTCATACGACAAGAAGGCCATGGACAATTCGATTCCGAACGTGCTCCGGCAATGCATCTACCTGATCAGCGTCTTCCCTATGCTGACAGTCTACAGCTATCACGCTTACAACCACTACATCAACGACGAGAGCATGTACATCCACCGCCCCGATCCCAGCCTCACGACCGCGGAGAACATCCTCAGGATGCTCAGGCCAGACAAGTCATACACTTATCTGGAGGCGACCGTGCTGGATTTGGCGTTGGTTCTTCACATGGAGCACGGCGGAGGGAACAACTCCACATTCACGACCCGCGTGACTACTTCCAGCGGATCTGACACCTATGCTGTGATTGCCGCGGCGATGTCTTCGCTCAAAGGCCCCAAACATGGCGGAGCCAATCTGAAAGTCATGGACATGATGGACGACATCAGGAAGCATGTCCACAATGTCGAGGACGAGAAAGAGATCTCGGCATATCTGGGGAAGATACTCGACAAGAAGGCTTTCGATCATCAGGGCCTCATCTATGGCATGGGCCATGCGATCTATACCATATCCGATCCGAGGGCCGAAGTGTTCAGGGGATACGTGGAGAAGCTTGCCGTCGAGAAGCACAGGCAGGCGGATTTCAGGATGTACAGCACGATAGAGAAGGTCGCGCCGGGCCTGATAATGGCCAAGAAAAAGAACAAGAACGGCGTATGCGCCAACGTCGACTTCTACAGCGGTTTGGTATACGACATGTTGGACATCCCCCGCGAGCTTTACACTCCGTTCTTCGCCATAGCCAGGATAGTCGGTTGGAGCGCCCATCGCATCGAGGAGCTGATCACTTCCAACAAGATCCTCCGTCCCGCGTACGTGAACACTCTGGATGAGCGCGAATACGTGGGCCTCGAGGACAGGCCGTAAGGCCTCGGCATTGATGCAGCGTGCGCGCCGTCGCCAATGATAAAAGGCGGCATAGGAAATGGCGCGATATGCTGGGTGGGAGGAAGCCAGAGTCCGTCAGAAGGAACGTGGAGAAAGCGCTGATAGCATCCGATCTGGAATACAGCGTGATGGAGAACGGCGCATTCCTGATAAAGGCGATGGGCGACGATCTTCCCATAGCCATGACCATCGCCGTGGATCCGCAATGCTTCACACTCAACATCTATTGCCATCTTCTGTTCGAGGTGCCGGAGGATTCCGTGGAGAAGCTTTCGTCAGAAATAAACGGCCTGAACAACGCGGTGAACAACGGCAGCTTCTTCATGGCTCTAGGGCCGCCCAGGATATGCTTCAAAGTGATCCAGAGCTATTATGGAAAGGTCCCTTCCGTCAGGCTGATACAGCATCTGATGGGCATATCGTTCGCGACGGTCGACGTCAACGATGGGAAGCTCAAGGAATTGGTGCGGAAATACAGCCTCAAGAGGGATGTGATGTACGGCCGAGCTGGGGCATTGATTATATCGTTTGTTGGCGTTATTGGTTGGCGATGCCAGCAAGAGAGGAGATCGCATCCGCCAAATTCGCATGCAGCGACCGTGAGAGAGCCGTGTTCGAGGCTGGGATAAAGATGGCCACGATTTACCATCAGTTCGTCGGCACGCCGGTCAACAGGGATACGGCGCCCGGTCTGGAGAAGGCGATCTCGGAAGCCATAGGCGTCCAGCCATATGTGCAGTGGGCGGACGTCCGCATAGACAGATCGGTTTTCCCAGCCGACAGGGACCGCTATTCTTACATCTCTCTCACCGGGGATATGCTGGACGCTGTGGTGAGGATATCACTCGGAAAATGGAGGGTGACAGCCGAGATGCGCTACGACGAAGATCTCAGATATCCGCTGATGTATGTATCATCCATTACGGAAGAATGAAGTTGGTCATATCAAAAACGATGATTTCTCTTGTCATATTATTTAAATCTATACGAAATTAACTGCAATGCATTATAAACAAAGAAAAGCATACCCCAAGATGCAAGGGAGGTTGGGAAGTGGTTTCCGACATTAAAATCGGCATTACAGGGTTGCCAGGCTCCGGAAAGACGTCGACCCTACTCCGCATTATAGAGATGCTGCGCGAGGAAGGCATCGTTCTCGGCGGCATGGTCAATGAGCCAGTTTTCGATGGCGACAGCAGTGCCCAGGAAGAGGATGCCCCAAAAGACGGAAGCTATAAAACGGCCGTCAAAGGGAAGCGCAGGATAGGATTCACGGTGAGGGATATCATGACGGGTGAATCCATCCAGTATGGCGCGGTCGGCATCGAAAGCAAAATCACTGTCGGCAAAATCGGGATAGATCTTTCCAAGTTCGAGGAAGTCGGCGTCAAAGCGATTAAAGATGCATGCAGAAAGGCCGAAGATATGGGAGACCCCGATTTCGAGGAATGCGATGTCATAGTCATCGATGAGGTCGGAAAGACCGAGGTCGAGAGCGAAGCATTCGTCGAAGCCGTGAAAGAGGCTTTGGACGCCGAGAAACCGATGATAATCACTTTGCACAAAAAATCCAGGAACCCTCTTCTGCAAGATATCAGGCGCAGGGACGACGTCAGAATCTTGGAGGTCACGCCGACAAACAGGAACATCCTGCCTTACAAAGTCGTCCGCCTGATAAACGGTGAGAACATTTGATTCCGCTTGGAACGGCGATCAGAGAGGGCCAAACGGACATCATCGTTCCGAAAGACCACTCCTCCCATGGGCCCGGGAAGATCCAGGGAACTGTTTTTTTCAATGAGCAGATGGCTTTCAACCGCGACGTAAGCGTCATGCTCCTCCGCGCAGTCGGGAGGGACCTGACCGTAGCCGACGCGATGGCTGCCACCGGCTCCAGATCCGTCAGGATAGCCAACGAGGTTCCCGGGGTCCAGGTGACAGCGAATGACATCAGCGCCGATGCTGTATCATACATAGACGCAAACATCGAACTCAACGGCCTGAGCAATTGCGTCAGCTCCAACATGAACATGCATTCCCTGTTCGCGGAGCATTCCTACGATTATGTCGACCTCGATCCTTTCGGCTCGCCGGTCCCGTTCACCCAGTCCGCCATACGCGGATGCAGGCGGAAAGGCATTCTTGCCGTGACCGCCACGGATACCGCCCCTTTGGCTGGTGCCCATGCCGTCAAATGCAGGCGCAGATACCAATCGGAGCCTATCAGAGGATACATGTGCCACGAAGGCGGCCTCAGGATACTGATGTGCAGCATCGTCCGCGAATTGGCCAAATTCGACCGGGGCATGAAACCCATCCTCTCGTTCTATGCCGACCATTATTTCAGGACGTACATCCAGATAGAGGAGGGCGCGGAGGCCGCCGACAGGGCGCTTTCGAAGCTCGGATACATGCAATATGATACCGAGACGCTGGAGAGGTCGGTCTCCTTCGACAAGGACAAGGAGCACCCATACGGGCCGTTCTGGCTGGGTCCGCTGCATGACAAGGAGTTCCTCTCCAGGATGGAACCCTCTGGTTTGGCTGAGGAGAGGCGCGCATCAAAATATCTCGGGCTTTGGAGGGGTGAGATCGACACCGAGCCTTTCGTCTACGACATGAGCGAGCTCTCTTCGCATCTCAAGACGTCCCCTCCGAAGATCGACGATTTCATGGTTTTCCTGAACGAACATGGCCATGCCGCCAAGTCCCATGTCTGCCCGTCATCTTTCAAGACGGACATAGCCTTGGATGACCTGATCCCGCTTTACAGGGAGTTCTCCCCGGATTCCCGGCTGGCACAATCTAAATAATCGCGCACTTTACGTATCCGCAGGTGCGAACAAATGCCCAGTCTAGCAATCATCGGAGCCCAATGGGGCGACGAGGGAAAAGGAAAGATCACCGATTATCTGGATGAGAAAGCGGATCTTATCGTTCGTTTCCAGGGGGGCAACAACGCGGGACACACCATCGTCGCCGATGGGAAGACGTTCAAGCTCCATGGGCTTCCTTCCGGGGTCGTCAGGCCTGGGAAATTGGCTGTCATAGGCAACGGAGTCGTCGTGAATCTGGACGATTTGGGCGAGGAGATCAAGCAGGTTCTGGATGCCGGAGGGACGATCGACGGCCTCAGAATTTCAGACAGGGCCCATCTCATCATGAATTACCACAAGAAATTGGATGGCGCCGAGGAGAAATACCGTGGCAAGAGCGCCGTGGGGACCACGAAGAAAGGTATCGGTCCCACATACCAGGACAAGATCGCCAGGATAGGGTTCAGAGTCGGAGATCTGCTGGAGGACGAACTCCTCAGAGAGAAGATCTCGTTCATCCTTCCTTACAAGAAAGACCTCATGGACATGATGGGGGCCGAGAAATGCTCCTGCACCGATGATACCCTCTACAACAAGATGTCCGGCTGGAAGGAAGTCATCGGAGGCCGCATCTGCGATACTTCCGTCCTCATCAACGATTCTCTGGACGAGGGCAAGAACGTCCTCTTCGAGGGGGCTCAGGGCGCCATGCTGGACATAGACCATGGGACTTACCCCTACGTGACTTCGTCCTCCACCTGCGGAGGCGGAGTCTGCTCCGGATCCGGAATAGCTCCTAACAGGCTGGACAAGGTTCTCGGGGTCGTGAAAGCATACACCACCCGCGTGGGAGAGGGGCCGTTCGTATCCGAGCTTTTCGGGAAGGAAGGCGAGGAGCTCCAGAGGAAAGGAGGAGAATTCGGAGTCACCACGGGAAGGGGGAGAAGATGCGGATGGCTCGATCTCGTCGTCTGCGAGCATGCCAAGAGGATGTGCGGATTCACTTCCATGGGCATAACCAAGCTGGACGTCCTGAACGGATTGGAGGAGATCCCAGTCTGCGTGGCATACGAGATCGATGGCGAGGAGGTCAAGCATTTCCCCGCGTCAATAGCGAAGCTGGGGAGGGCGAAGCCTGTCTACGAGACCCTCAGAGGCTGGAAAGCCTGGAAAGACACCGCTGCGATGGTCAAAGGCGGATATGACGGCCTTCCCGGAGAGATGAGGGAATACATCGAGTTCATGGAGAGATATCTGAAGGTTCCCGCTGACATCATAAGCGTCGGGCCGGACAGAGACGAAACCATCGACCGCAAAGGCGATTGGTGGAGCTGATCCGAAGGGGGCTCCGGCCTCCTTCCAAATATTTCTAGCGATCCAAATGTTTTATTGGGACATCGGAAAGAATCGTTTTTGCCGCGGTTATCGCGGTTTTCAGAACCAGTTTCAGCCCATCGTTCTTTGCCCATGAGAACCGACAGCCTTTCGGTCTCTATCCCAACCGCGGCGGGATCGAATGTGACGGATATGGCGTCTTTGGGGCATATATCCGCGCAGCGGCCGCATCCCCTGCATCTGTCTGAATCTATCGAGCATTTTCCGTCTTTTATAGCTATGGCGCGGACGAAGCAGGATTCCGTGCAGATCCCGCATCCAACGCATTTGTCAGGGTCGGCGCGGACTTCCACCGATTCCATTTTTCTGTACACGGACCCTATCTCGTCAGAAACGTCGCGGACGAAGTTCCAAAGGCAGCAGCAAGGGCAGCAGTTGCAGATGGTCATCAGGTCGTTCTTTTTCCCGGTGTTCAGCCATACAGAATCAAGGCGGTTCTTTCCTATTATGTGGACCAAACCCAATTCCCCGCACCGGTCTATGTATTCCGATGCCTCTTCGAAGGTGGCTATATGACCGAAATCGTCGGGTATCCGAAGGGTCCCGTTCCCGAGGAATATGCAACCCATGTCTCTGGGGTAATCTTCGCACCCAGCCGATCTCCTGCAGATGCAGAAGTTCATGATGAAAATGTGCTCCGATCTGCGGAGAATCCTTTTCACGACATCGCTTGGGAGCACCGTCCTGGCTGAGGGGTCCTCCGCGGATATGTCCGTTTCTATCACTTTTCTTTTGGTCGTCCTGTCTTTCGGCAGGACTATCATTTCATCGCCGTCGAACAGAGCTTTGGTCACGGCTCTGTTGTAGAGTTTATGCCGGCGGGTGGCCGCAGCCAGGCCGTAGCGCCATCCGAAAGCGTGCTTCACTATCCTTACGCTCGCATGGGGCACGATCCTGTTGGCCATGTTGTCGGATTGCCCGTCCGATTTATAATGGTATTCAGGTCGTATTATCGCTTTTATTATTCTATAATCGATGAATAATTGCCAATAAAACAAATCCAATAAACTTAAAATTAAAATAATAAGGCAACATAAATGTGAATGGATTATACTGCCAATACAGTGATACCATGGAGAGCTCAGCAGAGGTGGGAAGCGAATTCCGCGACACGGGGAATCGCATGGCCAATCTTAAGTCGTGCAGCAGATGCGGTTATACATGGTTCAGCAATGTGAAGTCCCCTGTGAGATGTCCCTCATGCGGTTCTCATTGCTGGGACAAACCTCCGGATCTTTTCGAATGTCAGATGTGCGGGCACCTGTGGTATCCGAGGACCCAATCCACTCCGCTAAGATGCCCTTCGTGCAAGACCCGCTCTTGGAACTCGGATTATGGCGATCACCCTAAGCTCAGGCGCGCTTCCCAATCCACTTCCGCCGATAAGGTCCTGAAGCTGTATTCCAAAGGCAGCGGCTGCGTTGTCATCGCCATGAGCACCGGGATCCCGCTTTCAACTGTGTTCGACATAGTGAGGTCCACAGTCGGCGACGTCAAAGTCAAGATGTGATTTTGGCCTGCGATCCATGGGAAAAGATCGGGGAGGTTTTTCCCTCCCCGCAGAACAGCTCAGAAGTCGAGCCTCTGAAGCATTTTGACCACGGTATCGACCACATCGCGTCCTTTTTCGATGCGGTCCATCGCTTGGAGCTCGGTCATTCCGGGCCCGGTTATCCCGAATCCGACCGGTTTGCCGTATTCGAGCCCGAGATCCATTATTTTCCTCGAGGATTGGGCGATCACCACTTCGTCATGTTTCGTCTCTCCGGTGATCACAGCTCCGACGGTGATCACGGCGTCGATGTCTTCCTGTTCCAGGAGTTTCTTCACCGCCATCGGGATTTCGAACGCTCCGGGCACCATTATGGTCTTGGATATTTCGACTCCGAGGAAATCCGCCTCAGCTTTGGCCCTCTCCATCATCAGCGAGGTCACTTCGTAGTTGAACTCCGCCGCTACCATTCCGATATTGTATTTTCTCATTTGAGCACCTTTCATTTTTGTTTTACCGGCCCCGCATCGGCGAAGCCTTGTCTGAGCCCTGTCCCAGCCCTTTTTGTGAGGCTTTCGGGGCGGAAAAGCAGGTCATATACGTTCAGAGCGTGCTCCCTTGCTCTGGCATCCGCCAGGAAAGCCAGTTCGGAGTCGTTTTCCGCCTCATCCTCGTGGACGAAGACCTCTATGATGTGTTTGTTGGTCATCAGCTGCGCGTTTATGAGGCCGGTGGAGGCTTCGTGGGCGCATATCTTGTCCTTCTGCTTCGGTCCAGGCATCCCCAGCGCCATGACGATGTCGCAGCTCTGCTCTTCGATGAGCTATTTGCATGCGACAGGCAGGTCTTTCACGCCCGGGACGGTGCATCTGACGATCCTGAATCCGGTCCCGGCATGCTGGAGCTCATCTATGGCCGAATGTCCCATGTCATATCTGGCGAAGGTGGTGTCGGCGATTCCGATGATCTTCATTCTTTCAGCCCCATTTCGCGTATTTTCTTGACGATCCGGCGGGTGGCGTTGAGATCTTCGGCGCATTCTTCAGCGCGTACGACTCTGATGTCGCCCATCCCGTGCTCTGCCAGCTCCCTCTCCAGCTCTTCCGGGTCGAATTTCTGGTCGAAACCCAGGACGATGATGTCGGGATCCACCTCCCTCACGGTGTCGAATATGTCTCCGGTCCCTCCGATGATGGCTCTGTCCACGGGTTTGAGCGCCCCCACGATCCTGACGCGCATGCTCTCAGGCGTGATCGGCTCATGCTTCTTCGCTCTGACGGTGGAATCGCATGCGACTACCGCCACAAGTTCGTCCCCGTAGGATTTAGCCTGCTCCAGATAGGATATGTGTCCGGTATGGATCAGGTCGAATACCCCGGACGCCATCACGCGAACCATTAGATCACTGTTCCGGGCCGTGCTCGGCTTTCCATGTGGCCCAAGCCTTCTGGACTTCGTCTCCGGTTATCATGGCTATCCCATTCGCATCGGCATATTTTTTCACGTCATCTTTCCCCATCGAGCCTCCGTCGTCGCCCATCATCTCGCAGATCGTCGCCGAAGGTTTCACGCCGGCCATATACATCAGTGCGGTGCACAGCTCGGTATGCCCATGGCGGTTCTCCAGAATCCTTTCGCTGGTGTTCAGGAGGTGGACGTGGCCGGGGGCGCGGAAGTTATACGCCATGTCTTTTCTGATGTCTTCCGCGGATTTGTCCTGGAAAATCGTATCGGCGTATGCCTTTATGGTCATGGCGCGATCTTTGTCGGTTATCCCGGTGTATGTCTTCCTGTGGTTGATCGTTATACCGAAGGATGATTTCGTCCTGTCATACGGGATGTCCGTGGGCGCCATCATCGCGAGCAGAGGATACTTTTTGCAGTCGTCCCAATAGACGTCGCTCATGAACGGAAGTCCCAGAGTCTCCGCGACTTTGTAGGGGGTGGTCGTGCATATGAGGCCTCCCGCATCCTTCCTCATCTTCCTGATGATCTCTGGCGTTACGAACTGGGATGCGACGGTCATGTCAGATTCCCTTTCTCTGTCGTCGAAATCGTAGACGAGAATGGGTTTGCCGTTTCTGATGTCTTCCAGCGCTTTGTCCAATCCCATTTCTATCACTTATGGCGTCCGAGAAGTATCCCATAAAAATAACTGGATTGTAGTTACCCGTATTTTGGTAATGGATGCGATTCAGCCCATCTTTGGCGCGGATTCTGCTGTTCAGGCAGTAATGAGAAAGGTATGACGGAGGATGGGGCAGGCATCGCTCCGCCAAAAGATTTCAATCGTCCCAGGCGGTGACTCCGGACGGATCCGAGAGGCAGCTTTTGTGGAACACAGGGTCTTCGATGCCCTCAGATTTCTGTTTCCTGTAGTCGTCGTAAGCTTCCAAGGCGTATTTTCCCAGTTTCAATATCACGAAGCAGTTTACAACTCCGCATATGGCCAAAAGGACATCCATGATGGCGTACAGACCGTCGGTCCCGAAATAAGCGGAGAGGAAGACCACGATTAAGGTCAGGACGATGAGTCCCGTCTTCGCTTTCTTGTTGTCGGTGATCAGCTTCAGGTTGTTGGCTCCTATGACGTAGTCGCCCATGAAGCTGGTGATGGCGAACAGGAACATGAATGCGAATACGATGGTGGGCGCTATATCGCCGATGGTTTCGCTCATCACATGCTCCAGCAGCACCATGGAATCCATGCTCTCGGCAGCGATCATCGCGTCGTAATCCGCGAAGAAGCTCAGTATGACGAGGGCGGTCATGGTGCTTATCAGAGTGTCGAACAGGACTCCCAGCGATTGGGACAGCCCCTGCTTCACGGGGTGCGGTACATCAGCTGAGGATGAGATGTTCGTGATGGTGCCTTCTCCTGCTTCGTTGGACCAGATCCCCCTTCTCATGGCGATGGTCAGCATGGCGCCGACGCCTCCTCCGACGGTTGCCGGGACGTTGAATGCGCAGGCAAAAATGGACGCGATCGCATTGGGAATCCCGCTCGCGTTCAGCAGAATGACCGCGATGCATATGGCTATCCAAAGCAGGGCCATCGCAGGGACGATAACTGCCGACGCCTTAGCAACGCGTTTGAATCCTCCGGTAACCACCAGGGTTGCTATCACCAGAAGGATGAAGGCGATGACCAAGCTGTTGTATTCGAAATCGTAGGCGCCGGTGAACGAGGTCGAGATGGTAGAGATTTCAGAAAGGACGAAGCCGCAGATATACACGGCTATCATCAGGAGAGCCAGAAGGACTCCCAATTGTTTGGATCCGATGCCGTTGAAGACGTTGTATGCGGGGCCTCCCACGAAATCTCCATTTTCGTCGCGCTTTTTGAAAATCTGACCGACAGTTGTTTCTACGAAGCTGGTAGCGCCTCCCAAAGTTGCGAATACCCACATCCAGAAAATGGCTCCTGGGCCCCCCATCAAAAGCGCGGTGACAGGCCCGGCTATGTTCCCTACGCCGATGCGGTTCCCCATGCTCATGCAAAAAATCTGGAACGGCGATACCTTATCTTTCCCGGTTTTCTCGGTGGAGAATGTTATTTTGAACATCTCGGCCAGGCGCGTGAATTGTATTCCCTTCAGCATGAAGGTCGAACACAAGCCCAGGCAAATGATCAAGGCGAACGGGATATACCAGAGGTAGTCGTCGAACTCCCAGATCGCATCCATCAACGATTCGAATGACATCTGATCACTGGATGGTGGAAGTTATGGCTTTCACGTATAATTTGTTAATTGAAAAACCAATGAGGAATAATATTATTCATAAAATCGTGTGCGATGATGGATGATGAATTAAGGGACTATAGGCCGCCAGTATAGAATCAGCAGATATCCGCGTCGCATCAGATCCGCCGTTATTGTTTCATCGGCGGCATAGGATAGATGCGCATGTCGAGATGATTTCCATTAAATATCCTAAACGCATGTTTTCTGTTGGGTGGTTGTCAATGGGATTATTCGACAAGTTTGTGAAGGATGCCGTCGACAAGGTCAGCAGCGAGGTGAAGAAAGCCGCCGAACGCGAGGTTGACAAAGCCGTCGACAAAGCGGCGGAAGACGCGGCCGAAAAGGTCGTGGAGAAAGCTTCCGACGAATTCTCCGAGCAGATGGATAAGGAGATGGACGAGGCCAAGAGGTCTTTGGAAGAGGCCGATGCGGCTTTTTCCGAGGCAGGAAAGGCTTTTTCTGAGATCTCCGAGGAAGACAAAGCCACCATGAGAGCATTATTGGGAGGGTCCGGAGAGACCACGCCCCAGATCGAAAGCATCAAAGCCGATCTGGCCAAGGCCAACGAGGAGCTCTCAAAGATATCCGATGAGGATTGGAAGAGGGCCGACGCAGTGTTATCGGGGATGATGGAGAAGAAGCTCGCGAAGACGAAATACTGCATAGAGTGCGGGGATGTCGTGGAATCCGCAGGCGAAACGTGCCCCAAATGCGGATCCAAGCTTCCAGACAAGAACATGCTGGAATGCATCACCTGCCCCAAATGCGGATCCAAGAGCTCCATGGAAGCAAGGGAGTGTTCCCAGTGCGGCGAGAAGCTTCCTTGGGTCGTTCTCGAGGAGATGCACAGCGCCCGCATGGACGAGAAGACGCTGGACTCTTGGGAGAGCATACTGCCGCAATTCCCCAGATGGAACGGCGGCGGATCCGATTTCGAGCTGGAAGCCAGGGACGAAGATTATGGCGACGAGGGCAGAGATCTTGCGTTGTTCAGCGCCATCGCCCCTTCCAAGGAGCAAGCCCTCAGAAAGTACACCGAGCTGCTGAGGCAGAACGGATTCGTGAACCCATATGGCGACGATGGCTGGGACGAGACCCTTTGCAAGGTCATAGACGGCACATGCTACGTGTTCTGCCAGGCCAACATGGACCGCGGCTCGGACGATGATCCTTTCTATGTTTCGTTCGCGATCAGAAACGATTACATAAAAAAGCTCGAGGACCTCGAAAAGAAGAGGAACGCTCCGAAAGAGCCGCCCAAACAGAAGCCGAAAGGGCTGTTCGGAGGTCTGTTCGGATGAGCGCCGGAGGGTTCCGGCCCTCCTATTTCATTCCAATAGCGATCGTGGCTGCCGTCGCGGTCGCTTTTTTGTGTATGTCGGGAGGCCAATCGCATACGTCGTCGGATGCCGGCGATGGCATCGCAGCGATCAGCGCAGGGGATACATACTATCTTGAGCTGGAATCCAACCCGACCACCGGATACTCCTGGTCATTGAGATCCGACGGAGGGGCGACGGTGGGCGAACCATCTTATAAACAGCATCCGTCAGAGCAGCCGGTCTGCGGTCTGGGAGGGACAGAGACTTTCCCCATAACCTCGGATATCCCGGGGGAATATGAGCTGGCATTCGATTATGTGAGGCCTTTCGGCGACCGGATCCCAGCGGACAGTTTCGTGCTGAAGATAAGGTTCGTCTGATTTCGCTCCGATTCTTCGAGGATCGCTCTGACAATCCCGGTATATTTCAGCAGCATCTCTTCCGCCGGCCCTTTCCTTTCGCGTTCTTTGTCCAGAACGGCGCTGATCTGGTAGTAACCGGAGACTATGCTGCGTGCGGGTATGGTGGAAGCCAACTGCGCGGCCCAGCTTTCCACTCCCGGATAAGTCGTGAGAACAACCCCTTTGCGGTTGGGGTATATGAGAACGACGAATCTGGGGGTGGCCGGGAGAACGAGATAATCCCCTATGACCATCTTTTCGAATCTCTTCGGCGCCGGACCGACGCTGCCGTCCCACCTCGATTCCAGATGCTTGCGAAGCTCTTCCAGCTCCCACTTCTTTTTGAGCTCTATCGTCTGTCTGCCGATCATCCGATCCCGGCGTTCGCTATTGCATGCGAGAATTAATCAGCATCGGCGAATCTCGCAGGAACCATTTTCGCAGTCATTTCAAGCGACTGCTATGCGGGATACCGCGCTCGCTGTCTATAATTGTCTAGGCATATTTCCAGCCATTATCAACCTTTATATGGTGACTGCGTTTTCACTCATCCGATATTTATGACATCAGAGGATGCCAAATACATCAGAGAGAAGGTCATGGCCCATAACAAATGGTTCGAGGAGAGCATCCCCATGATCGCCTCCGAGAATCTCATGAGCCCTCTCGCCAAAGAGATGCTCATCTCCGATTTCGCTGACAGATATGCTGAAGGCCTTCCCGGCAAGCGCTATTACCAGGGGAACATCTACGTCGACCAGGTCGAGCTCAAAGCCATAGAGCTGGCGAAGAAAGTTTTCAAAGCCGATTTCGCCGACGTCAGGCCCATCTCCGGAACGGTGGCCAACATGGCTGTTCTGTTTGCTTTCGCTAACCCCGGCGATACGATCACTACCTGCGCGCTCGCTCAGGGGGCCCACATTTCTACCTGCGAATTCGGCGCGTTCGGCCAGAGGGCCGTCAACTCCGTCAACTATCCGTTCAACGTCGAGGACATGAACCTGGATGTAGACGGCACGATCAAGCTGCTGAAGCAGGTGAAGCCGAAGATCGCTCAGTTCGGGCTCTCGGTGTTCCTGTTCCCCCCGCCGCTCAAAGAGCTCCAGGATACTTTCAACGAGATCGGATGCCTTGTCTGGGAGGATTGTGCCCATGTCCTCGGTCTCATCGCCGGCGGCCAGTTCCACGACCCCCTCAGGGAAGGCGTGAACATCGTGTCTTCGTCGACCCACAAGACGTTCCCCGGCCCTAACCACGGAATGATCCTCGGCCAGAACCTCACCGACGAGCAGGAGAAGAAGATCCAGAAGGCCGTATTCCCCGGCGTCACTTCCAGCCACCACCTCCACGCGATGGCCGCTCTGGCAGTCACTCTCGCCGAGATGGACGTGTTCGGCAAGGAATACGCTGCTCAGGCATGCAAGAACGCCCGCGCTTTGGGAGAGGCTCTGTATGAGCTTGGAGTCCCGGTCCTTTGCCCCGACCTCGGATTCACCAGATCCCACGCCATAGCCGTCGATGTGTCCCAGTTCGGAGGCGGCAAAGATTGCGCCAAGCTCCTCGAGGATGCCAACATCATCTGCAACAAGAACATGCTTCCCCAGGACACCAGCTCCGTCAGGCCTTCCGGCCTCAGGCTCGGCGCTCAGGAGATGACCCGCATCGGAATGAAGGAATCAGAGATGAAAGAGGTCGCTTCATTCATCGCTAGGATCATCAAGGACAAGGAAGACCCCGCCAAAGTGAAGGAAGACGTGAAAGAATTAAAAAAGCAGTATGCCACTATCCAATATTGCTTCAATGCGGGCGAGCCTGCCTACGAGTACCGC
Source organism: Candidatus Methanomethylophilaceae archaeon (assembly GCA_017524805.1). Taxonomy (NCBI): domain Archaea; kingdom Methanobacteriati; phylum Thermoplasmatota; class Thermoplasmata; order Methanomassiliicoccales; family Methanomethylophilaceae; species Candidatus Methanomethylophilaceae archaeon. The sequence goes on along the minus strand of JAFXUX010000009.1, from coordinate 80,293 downwards.
AAGCTCGTCGATTGAAAGGAGCGGATAATATGGGACTAATAGACAAAGTAGGCGACACGCTCAAAGACGCAGGCAACAAAATCAAAGACGGCGTCTCCAGCGTGGACGACAAAATCGACGACAAAATCGACGCCGCGAAGATCGAGTCTCAGATCAAAGGGCAGGAGAAAGAGCTCGACGGTCTCGCCTCCGAGATTGGGAAGAAGGTCATCGATGGCATCGGAGAGGACGGTTCCTTCGACATCTCCAGCATCCAGGATCTTATCGAGAAAGTGAAAGAGATCAAATCGACGATCGCCGGATTCAAATCTCAGCTCGACGCTTTCAAGAAATGATTTTTCCGGGGAGGGAAACCTCCCTCAAACATTTTTCTTGCCAATTTTTTGTTCTTTGAAATTTCTGCAGATTTTTTCTAGCTAAAGTCAGTGCGCAAGTGTTCCCTAAATCTTTGGTGAAAAGATAGAAACATTTTTAGGATTCTCTAAAATATTTTAAATATTGAACGCAATGCCGATTCGATGGCGACGGAAAACCGTGAAGACTATCTTATCAGCATTCTGAGGCTCACCGAAGGCAAAGGGGCCGCGAAGACCACTGAACTCGCCGAGTTCATGGGCGTGTCTCCGGCAAGCGTGAGCGAGATGGTCAAAGTCCTTTCTGCCGAAGGCTATGTCAAATACGAGAAGTACAGGGGCATGGCTTTGACGGAAAAGGGCCTCATATACGCCCGCCAAATCCGCAAGAAGCACCATGTTCTGGAGCGTTTTTTGACAGATTACTTGGATGTGGACCACAAGACCGCCCATGACGAAGCCGGGAAGATGGAGCACGCCATCTCCGACGAATCGGCCATAAAGATGTGCCGCATGATGGGCCCCCGCATTGATGAGGATTGCTGTGGATGCTCTGATCCATGCAAGACCGCTACCGAGGGCATCGTGAAGATCACGCCTCTGGAGAAGATGCCCACCGGAAGCCGCGGCTACATCTCCCACGTGTTATCGAACGATTCGGCTGTCGTCAAGAAGCTCGTGATGATGGGATTCGTGCCTGGGAAAGAGGTGATTGTAGAGACTGCGATCGAGAACGGCCCTCAGATCATCAAGATGGGGGATTCGTCCGTGGCCGTCGATTCCAGATATTCCTCCTGCATATTCGTCGATGCGGAAGAATTGAATGTCCGCCCCGAAGGGCGGGAAGAAGCTCAGCGATGAGCGAATACCAAGCCGATATTGCCGGCGTCTCTCCTCTCTATCCTGGCGAATCCGATCCTTTCCAGCTGGACCATCTCGCTTTTCTCGGAGAACGCGGCTTTCTCTATCAGCCCTTTCTCGATCGTCCCGTCCGGCATCAGCAATTCGGCGTCCATCGAGTCCCTTCCGACCCATTGGACGGCTTTCACGCCGGTCTTGAGGATTCCGACATCGTTTCCGATGTATTTCGCCGGAAGCGAATACCCTATGTTGCACAGGTCTTTCAGCCTGATCCTTCCGGCCGAGGCGAACTCGGACGAATCGTCGTCAGAGATGAATATCGTGCGAGGATCTTTGAGGCAGTAATCCCTGCTCCCCCTTTCTGGATGGTCAGGATGGAGCGGCGCTCCGCCTTTTATCTCATCGATGCCGTCGATATCGTACCTGACCGGGTTTTTGACGAAGAAATATCTGTTTGAGATGTCGTCTATGACGTCGCGGTTCATGCCGTAAAGATTGTCCCAGGAGAATTGGATGTCCACCGATTTTATCCCGGATTCGACCCAATACCTTCTGATGGCTTCGGGCCTGATTCCGCGGCGCTTCATTGCCCTGACCGTCCCAGTCCTGACATCGTCCCATCCTGTGTATTGTCCGTCGGCGATGTTCTGCTTGATGATGGACGTTTTGAGGACGGTGTCGGGGATGTTGACCAAGCCATAGTGGTAGTATTCGGGCTTCTTCCATCCGAAATAGTCGAAGATGTACTCCTGCCTGAATGTGTTGTTCAGGTGGTCTTTTCCGCGTATGACATGCGTCATACCCATCTCGTGGTCATCGATGGCTACGGAGAGGTTCATCATAGGGTACGCGATGTATTTGGTCCCTGTCCTGGGATGGGGGTGGGAAACCAACCTCAGAGCGACGAAATCCCTGACGGCTGGGTTGGGGTGGCAGATGTCAGTCTTCACCACGACAACAGCCTCTCCGTCGGAGTATTTGCCTTCGAAGAATTTGTCGAGCCTTTCGAGCTGCGTCTCCGCGGGAAGGTCCCTGCAGGGGCAGGCGGTCTTCTTCTCCTTAAGCTCTCTCCAGTGGTCGGCATCGCATGTGCAAACGTAGGCGTTCCCTTGCTCCACAAGTTTGCGGGTGTATCCGTAATAGAGCTCGAACCTTTCCGATTGGATGAACTTCTTGGTGCATTTGACGCCGAGCCAATCCAAGTCCTCCGGGATCATGTCATACGCGTCGGGGTCTATCTTTTCGGGGTTGGTGTCTTCGAATCTCAGGACGAGGTCTCCGCTGTATCTCTTAACGTACTCGTCGTTGAGGATGGACACTCTGGTGTGCCCGATGTGGAGAGGTCCGGAGGGTCCGGGGGCAATGCGCATGACTACCTTCCCATCCACGTTTTTGAGTTCCGGGAGCTCGTATTTGCGCTCTTTCTTCTCTTTGACGAGAAGGGATGCGTCCATCTCCTGCAGGGCTTTGGTCTGGGCTTCCAATCCCATCCCGTTGACTTCCTCGACTATCTGATTGATCAGCGGCGTGATCTCGGCCGCTTTGCTTCTGAGCTCCGGGACTCCCCCCAGTATCTTCCCGACGACCGCTTTGGGGTTTGCTTTCCCTTTGAAGAAAACCGCGTTCTGGAGCGCGAATTTCCTTATCGTATCTTCCATATCTTCTGCCATGGGTCGCATCAATCCTCTGCTGCTATTTATTGTGGAGGCATTCAACGGATGAAATTGGTCCTTGCGCGAGGTTCGGGAGCTGGAATGGATACGCCAGCTTTCTTGCCTGCATCGATGCATTTCATCATCCATCCCATGTTCTTTCCGAGAGTGCGCATGATCTGCATCCCTTCCAAGTCCTGCTTGACTTCTTCGGGGGCGTTCCCATGGACTTGGTTCCAATACAGGGATGGGACCACGGGCATGTTGGAGATGGTGAAGTATTTGTTCAGGCGGTCCAAGGATGCCGTCGATCCGCCTCTGCGGCACGAGACAATTGCCGCTCCGGGTTTGTAAGCCATTTTCCTGCCGTTCGAGTAGAAAAGCCTGTCCATGAAGGCGGTGAGCTGCCCGGCCGGCCCGGCATAATAAACGGGGGAGCCGAAGACGAATCCGTCGAACTCCTCCAATTTGGATGCGATCTCGTTCACTTTGTCTTCGATCACGCAGAGCCCCTTGTCCTTGCAGTATCCGCAACCTCTGCATCCCGGGACATCCCCGCTGCCAAGGTGGAATATTTCGTATTCTATGCCCTCAGATTCGAGTCCTTTTGCCACCTCGCAGAGGGCTGTGTAGGTGCATCCCCTGGGATGGGGGCTTCCATTGACGAGAAGCGCTTTCATAAACCCTCATCCAGAAGGTCGATATTAAAATGGCGATTCGTGGCTGATCGCCAGCATCTATCAATGGCCATCTGTTCTCAGCAGTGTCATAGATAATCCGAGCTGTTCTGTCTGTTCCGATTCGCAACCAATAACTACGCATTTTCCGATGCGGAATCATGGCAGTGATGAAAACGCTCGGCTCGGATGCTTTCCGCATAAAAGGCCGCATAGATAGCGAGTCTGGAGACGCAACCAGAATAATGTCTGAGAATCAGGAGAGAACGGTCCTTTTCGAGGATCTCAACGGCGGAATGGCCGTTGGAAACAGATTCTCGACCAGAGACAAGATCGCGTCCGCTCTCGGGGTTCCCAAAGAAGGCATTGTCGGGCATCTGCTGGACGCCATAACGTCTCCCATGCCTTGCGAGACTGTTGAGAATCCAGAGTTTCGCGCATGCAAAAGGGAAGTCAAGCTCATGTCGCTCCCTGTGCCCAAATATTTCCCGAAAGATGGGGGGCGCTACATCACAGCAGGCGTCATTATCGCCGAATTCGGCGGTAAGAAGAATGTATCTTTCCATAGGATGATGCTGATGGACGATTCCAGGATCGCCGTAAGGCTGGTTCCCAGGCATCTTTTCACTCTTTACAAAGAGGCCAAAGCGGCCGGCAAGGAGCTGAACGTATCCATATGCGTGGGCGCTGGGGCCGAGGTTCTGCTGGCTGCCGCCACGTCGATGGATTTCGGCGCGGATGAATTGGAAGTGGCGTCTGCGATGCACATCAAAGGCCATGGGGCGCCCCTCAAAGTTGGCAGATGCAACAACGGCATCTTGGTTCCGGCCGATTGCGATTACGTCTTCGAGGCGCGCATTACTTTGGAGGAGACCAAGGAAGGGCCGTTCGTGGACATCACCGGGACATACGATTTCGAGCGTATGCAACCGATAATAGAGGTGGATAAGGTCTGGACCTGCGAGCACCCGGCATTCCATCTGGTTCTGCCGGGGGGATACGAGCACTACATGCTTATGGGACTTCCAAGGGAGCCCATGATCCTTAAGACGGTGAGGCAGGCAGTTCCCAAGGTCAGGAATGTGCGTCTCACCGAAGGCGGGTGCTGCTGGCTGAACGGGGTCGTCTCGATATCGAAGAACAAAGAAGGCGACGGCGTCAACGCGATAATGGCCGCATTCACCGGGCATCCCTCGATGAAGCAGGTGATCATCGTGGATGATGACATCGACATATTCGACGATAGGCAGGTAGAATGGGCAGTCGCCACCAGGATGCAAGCAGACAGGATACTCATGATTCCCGGTGCCGCAGGCTCATCGCTGGATCCCAGCTCCCATGGAAAGACGACCTGGAAGGTGGGATACGACGCGACGATTCCTTTGGGATCCGATCTGTCCCTTTATAGGAAGGCTACGCTGGAATGAATGTTTCCGGTTTCTAAGCCGGGAGATCGCATCCTGTAAGACGCCAGCCCTATTTGCTATCGGGGATTCGCGGAGATTCAGTCCGAGTCTTCGCGATCCCTTGTTCTTTTGATTTTTCAGGTTGAGCGCTGGCGGACTGGCTTGCCACATCATCCGCCCGCATCCGTCCTTCTCTCGCAGCAAGACAGCATGTTATCGATCGGTTTCGGGGGAAAAGTTTAACTATGCCAGAATGTAGGTTCTAAAGAGAATCATGCCTGCGATCAGATTGGGAAAGAACCATCTCAGATGGTGCCACTCATGCAACCTGCCCATTTTAGAGTCCAAAGAATGCCCTGTATGCGGTGGGAAGACTGTTGAGGTGCCGCTCACCCCGCCTGGGGATGCCAGGCCCGCATTCGAATATGACATAGAGCTGATGCGCAGAATTCTTGACAGGGATTATGGGGAAGGCACTGGAAAAGCTGTCATCCCAGATGGGCACGTAGTGATCATGAGCAAGGCTCCTGGATTGGATCGCATGGACGAGGTCGTCATCGACGGCGACATCATTGCCACCATGAGGTATGACATAGGCTCCGGATGGAAATTCGTGTCGCGCATGCAGGGCGCCTACAGGATTGCCGAAGCGTATACCAAAGGATACGTCGTCTGCGATCCGAGCGCGGCCCCATTCCTGCAGGAAAGCAAGAATCTCATGGCTCCCGGCGTCATCGATGCCGACCCTGGCATCAAGGTCGGAGACGAGATAATAATCGTGACCGCCGACAGGAAGCCGATCGCAACGGGTACCGCGCGCATGTCGGGCCCGGAGATGGTCGCCGCGGACAAGGGCATGGCAGTAAGGACCAGATGGTACAGACCGGAGGAACGCACCGGCCCACATACGCCCCATTCATGGGATGAAGCCGTCGAAGCCAACAGGGCCGTCATAGAGAAGAGGGTCGCAGAAGCTGTAGGGTTCATCAAGAATACGATCGAAATGCATGATGTGCCTGCGATAGTATCGTTTTCGGGAGGCAAGGACAGCCTCGCTACGCTCCTTCTTACGATAGACGCAGGCCTTAAGCTTCCGGTATTGTTCGTCGATACCGGATTGGAATTCGACGAGACGGTGAATCATGTCCGCGAAACCTGCGAGAGACATGGCCTCCAGCTCATAGAGGAGAAAGCTCCCACCGATGCCTTCTTCGGGAATCTCGTCTACTTCGGGCCTCCCGCCAAGGACTACAGATGGTGCTGCAAGACCAACAAGCTCGGGCCCACCGTCGGAGCGATCACCAAGAATTTCCCGGGCGGAGTCTTGTCTTTCATAGGTCAGAGGAAATACGAATCCGAGGCCAGGAATTCCAAGCCCCGCGTCTGGCAGAATCCCTGGACTCCCGGCCAGATAGGCGCGTCGCCGATCCAGAACTGGTGCGCGATGCACGTTTGGATGTACATATTCATGAGGAAGGAGCCTTACAACGTCTGGTACACCCGCGGATTGGACAGGATAGGATGTTTCCTCTGCCCCGCATCCGATCTCGCCGAATTCGATGTCGTCTCCGGAGGGAGCTCCAGATGGGAGCAATGGAACGAATATCTGGATTCATACATGGAAGACCGCGGGCTTCCCCAGGAATGGAAGGATTATGCTCTCTGGAGATGGAAGGATGCGCCCAAATCCATAAGGGAGGAAGTCCACAGGATAACCGGCAAAGAGGTGTCCGAATTGACGAGGCAGACCAAAGCCCCGGAATCCGGGCCTCTGACGATAAAGGTCCAGGAGGGCTATTCTCCTTGCGTCATCGGATACAGCGTTGAAGCCGCTCTTTCCAGGCCGATCGATCTGAAGAAAGTGAAGCCGTTCTGCCACGCCATAGGCTGGGTCGTCGAAGAGGATCCGGAGGGCGAATACATATCCGCGGATTACACTACCATATATCGCGAAGGATCCATAATATGCAAGTCCAACGTGAAGAACGACGCTTCGGCGCATATGGACGAGGCATTCCAGGTGATAATGCGCGCGGAGCAATGCGTAGGATGCGGTCTGTGCGCCGCTAGATGCACGGAAGGCGCATTGTATATGGAAGGCGGCAAAGTCCACATCCGCGAGGATGACTGCATATTCTGTAAGGACTGCTTTGGGCCATGCCCATCGGTCAATTTCGCTAAGGGGGAGGAGTTCGAGCAATGACAGATATCATGCACATGAGAGAGATGGAAGTCGATCCCGACGATTTGGAGGCTGTCATAGAGAAGGATCCGGCCATCGTCGACGAGGAAGACGCCAGAAAATATCATACCGGATTCCACGCGGTTTGCTATTACAGGATGAGCCACAAGCTTTGGCTCGAGGGCAAAAAGAAAGAGGCCCGCGAGCTGAATTATTATGCCCATCATCTGACCGGGTGCGACATCCATCCCGGCGCGACCATCGGGAAGAGATTTTTCATCGATCATGCTACCGGCGTCGTCATAGGGGAGACCACTATCATCGGGGACAACGTATCCATCTACCAAGGCGTGACTCTCGGAGGCGTTTCCACCAGCAAAGGGAAGAGGCACCCCACAATCAAAGACCACGTAGTCGTGGGGTGCAACGCTTCTGTTCTGGGAGATATAACCATAGGCAACAACGTCAGAATAGGGTCCGGAGCCGTGGTCATCAACGATATCCCTGACGGGTGCACGGTAGTCGGCGTCCCTGGGCGCATAGTCAGGCACGCTGGAATCAAGTTGGAGTGCGACAATATGCACAACCAGCTTCCCGATCCGGTGAAAGAGAAGATCAGCAGCATGGAGAAGGAGATCTCCGATCTCAGGTCGATGATCGAAGAGCTTTCCAAGCGCATAAACTGAGGCGAACCAGCCTCGCCCTTTATTTTTGAAGTTTCTCGCTCTGCAGTCCCACTCGAACGAAACACATTGCGTTCAATCTATTTGGTAGGTGTATAGTGATACTTTGAATACCTCTGGCTTTATCGGTGTTTTTGTAATAAGTAAGACTATAGTCTGATTTAGAACTATAGTCTATGGAAACAGCAGCCCTACGGCGGGCAAAATACATCGCTTCAACAAACCAACGAAGTGGAAAAAGAGAAAAAATGCCGAAAAAATGAGTTGGGGCTAGGCTTTCGCTTCGCCCCATTTGCGTCGCTCGGAAATCAGGACATCAGTCCTGCTTCTCTCAGTTCATTAGCTATCTTGTCGACGGCGCGGTCCACATCCTCCGGGACTTTGGCGCCGGTGCAGACCATCTTTCCGGAGCCGAACAGAAGCACGACGACTTTGGGGTCATCCAGCCTGTAGACGAGTCCGGGGAACTGTTCGGGTTCGTACTCCACTCTTTCTAGTCCGAGGGTGATGGCGACAGTGTTAAGGTTGATCTCCTGCTCAAGATCGGAGGATGCGACTATGTTTTGGACCTCGATCTTGGGTTCGATCGTGATTTTGATGTCAGCTTTCTCCAGGTCTTTGGCGACTTTGCTGATGGCCACTTTCACATCTTCGCGACATTTTGCGCCGGTGCAGACGACTTTGCCGCTTCTGAAAATCAAAGTCGCGGTCTTAGGTTCCTGAAGCCTGTATACGAGTCCGGGGAACTGCTGCGGGTTGTATTCCGCTCCTGGGAGGGAGCTCTGGATTTTGTTGAGGTCGAGCTCCTGTTCGAGGGAAGTAGACGCGACGACATTTTCGATGTTTTTCTTGGCCACTGTAACACCTACTTGGGTCATTTATATACTATTTATAAATCTTTTGTTTTAGTATTTAATTAAGTATTGTGGGCGTATATATAATGGCAAAAGCGCAAAGACATAAAAATGGAGGTCGGGAGAGGGAATCGAACCCCCGTATACGGATCTGCAGTCCGTCACATAGCCTCTGTGTTATCCCGACAGCACCGCTTCAATGACGGAACAATATAAAAATATTTTTGCTGAAATCACGAATCATCCGCCATCCAGATCAGAAATTGTGGAGGCCATAATCGGCAGCCTCCATTTGTCTGGTCAGGTTATGGATTTTTCACATCCACGGTGATCTCCAATGAACTGATGAAGCCTTTCTCCCACGGGCGAGAATATGTCGCGCGGACTATGTAGGTCCCTGGTTTGTCCGCAATGATCTCGAAGATGTGCCTTCCGCCCTTGCCGCACATGAAGCCAGGGTTAGGGTCGGGCTTGTAGCGGTCATTGCATCTGAGTCCGCCATCATCCACGACCTTCCACATGAATCCTGTTGTGGCGTTGGCCTTCACGTCATAAATCACTTTTTTGCCTGGGGCTGTTTCCAAGCGCACGCGAATGTTAACGGGTCTGACGCTCAGTTTGATAAGGCGCCATTTCTCCTTCGAGGACAGGAGTATTCTGTATTCTCCTTGGGTGTCGCAGGCCATGAACAGCGCTGGGCGTCCGTCTTTGGTTCCGATCCTGCATTCGACCCCGTCGTCATCCTCAACTTTCCATTTTTGGCTGCTTTCATCTTCCAGGATAAAGCATTCTTCGAATCCTTCCGCTGTATTCGCATAATCCATCTCGCATTCGGGGTGGACTACCAGCTCCAATTCAAACGTATCCGATGCGTCGCGTTTGTTTTTGAACAGAATCCTGAACGTCCCTGTCTCATCAGATGCAAAGGCAAACTTCTGGATCTTCCCCTCGCTCCCCGGTTTTCTTGGCTGCTCTTCATCATCGAACCAGCTATAGCATTCTATGCCATCGTTGGATTCGATTTCCCATCCGCATCCGTTCGCATGGTCCGCCTGCAATTCAAGAATGAGCTGATCATGCACAGCCACGAATTTTCTAAGGTTTTCCATGATCAGGAATCGCTTGGGGCAGTGATAACACTTGCTTTGATGGGAGTTGAAGACGGGATCGTTTTAGATCCATTTCGGTGGGTGCGGGTATATAGGTGTCCCCCGGAATCGATCGATCCTGGGGGATAAGAAAAATCATCTGAGTTTGACGGAACGTCCGCAGCCGTCCCTTTTCGATCTCCAGAATTCGGTGAGGGCGGGTATCTGGGTCTCATCGAACACGGGGCCGTCCTTGCATACGCGCATGCCGTCCATGACGCAGCACCCGCAGGCTCCCGCTCCGCATTTCATGAGGCGCTCCATCGACAGCTGGCATCCCAGGCCGAGCTCTTTGCAGGCCTCGTAGGTGAAATGCAGCATGACTTCGGGGCCGCAGGCCAGGACGCAGTCGTAATGCTTCTCTTTGGCCATTTCCTTCAGTAGCTGGACCGCGTTGCCGTGGAATCCCTTCGAGCCGTCGTCGGTCGCGATGCGAAGGTTCTTGGAGTATCTCTCGGCGAGGCCGTCCATGATCACGTCCTTTTCGGAGCGAGCGGCGATTATGGCGTCGGCCCCGGTCTGGACGATCGCCGGCATCACGGCGGCCGTTCCGACTCCCCCTCCGATGATGAGCATCTCCCCTCTGGAAAGGTCGAACCCTTTGCCGTAAGGACCACGGACCCTGATGGCATCGCCCACTTTCAGCTCATGGAGTTTTCTCGTCGCTTCTCCGATCGCTTTGACGGTGATGCTTTTGGTCCTCGCGTTTATCCCCGAAATCGACATGGGTATCTCGTCGACGCCGGGGACCCAGACCATCGCGAACTGCCCGGGTCTGATCTCCGCGTCCCATCCGAAGACGAATGTCTTGGTGTCATACGCTTCGTCAATGATCTTTTCGATTCTTGACGTCGTCTCACTCATGGGCCGCACCTTCCATGGATGCTATGGAATCGTAGCCATATTCTTCCATGAACGATTCCAATCCAGCGTTTATCTTTTTGAACACGTCTATGCCCTCCGTCATGATGGCGCTTCCCACCTGGAATGCGGAAGCTCCCGCCATTATGTATTCGGCGGCGTCCCTCCAATCGGATATGCCTCCCACGCCGACTATCGGAATGTCCAGCGCGGTTCTGAGGTCGTACACAGCCCTGACTCCAACCGGCTTGATCCCCTGCCCGGAAAGGCCTCCGAATCTGTTGCTCAATATGGGTCTGGCCATCTCCGGCGATATCGCCATCGCTTTCAGCGTGTTGATGGCTACAACGGCATCGCCTCCGGCATCCTGCACCGCAGCGCCGATGTCCGTCAGGATATGCGTGTTCGGCGTAAGCTTGGCCCAAACGGGGATTTCGACGGCGGATTTTACGGCAGACACTATGGATTTCACCATGGACGGGTCAGTCCCGACTTCCATCCCATACCCTTTGGCGTGGGGGCATGAAAGGTTCAGCTCCACGGCGCATGCCCCGTAGTCCTCCATTTTTCCGGCGAGGGCGCTGAATTCTTCGGGGCCCGCGCCATATATCGAACCGATTATCTTGCCGTGAGGCACCGCGAATTCCATCTCTTCTTTGAACAGATCGATCCCCGGATTCGGCAGGCCCATGGCGTTGATCAGCCCGCTTTCCGTCTCCGTGAAACACGGGTTCGCATGGCCTTCGTTGGGTTCGGTCCCGACGGATTTGCTTACGACGGCACCGGCACCCAGATCCAGCATGCGGACCATGGACGCTCCGGTTTCGTCCATGATCCCGGATGCCACCATGCCTGGTCTGTCGAGGATCAGCTTCCCGACCTTCGTTCTCAGTGAAACCATAGCATCCCAATCGCTTTCATTGTATTATAACAGGCGTGGAACCAGCTGGACGCCATCAGGATTATTTCTGTTCGATGCGGCTTTCCGAAGATGGCTGGGACGGTCTGGCCTTCATTCTTCCGTTCTCGTCGAAATACTCGTCGAAGAGGGCCTCTCCGACCTCCTCGTCTACGCCCCAGGTCGTCAGGTCCTCGTATGCGTACTCCCCCTCTTCGACGGTGGGGAATACGTACTCGGCGATCTTTATCTGCCATTCCCTCGGAGGGACCTGCCCGGGAGCTCCGGCGTATGTCCCCTCTTCCTCGGACATTTGCCTGAGCAGCAGCTTGAGGTCTTTGTACAGCCATCTCTGTCTCACAAGCTCGATAATGAGTTCATCCTTGGTGAGCTTCTCCAGCTCCTCCCATTCGCTAGCCATTTTTTCACCTCTTTGAACAGTATCGCACCAGACGTCGTTTCCGCCACATATAATTAGGGAGCGTTCGGGAGCATGCTGCCGCCTTCGCTTCTTGTATCATCTGTCATCGATTTTATCGGGAACATCGGCTCGCTGTCGATTCTTTGGGTCGGCAGTGTCTTCCTGTTCGGACGTCTATGCATCAAACGAGGCTTCAGTCTGGCCGCATCGGTTAATAATGCTGGCGTTTGGCCGCCCACAGTTCGACGTCGAGCCATCACAATATTATTAATCCCAAGCGCATGAGGTGCGCATGGTGTCCGATTCGGTTCGCAACGATTTTCCGACCTTGAGGAAAGGTACTGGAATTTATCTGGACAGCGCATGCCAGTCGTTGAAACCCGATTCGGTCATAGCCGCGATGGTGGACTATTACGAAAACTATCCTGCCTGCGGCGGTCGCAGCGTTCATTCCATGGCTTCCAAAGTATCGATCGCGATGGATGAGACCCGCGAGGCGCTGGCGCATTTCTTCGGGACAGACGATCCGATGTGCTATGCGTTCATGAAGAATTGCACCGAAGGCCTCAACACGGCGGCATACGGTCTCGGGCTGAGGAAAGGGGACGCGGTTGTCACCACAGACACGGAGCACAATTCGAACCATGTCCCTTGGCTCAATCTGCAGAGGTCTGTCGGAATCGTGAGGAGGATGTCCCGTTCTTCTCCTGACGGTGAGTTTGACATCGAATCTTTCAAAGGCTGCATGGACAGAAGCGTGAAAGCGGTTTCCGTGCAGCACGCCAGCAATGTCACAGGTTGCACCGTCCCCGTAAGGGATGTGGCGGAGATAGCGCACGATTATGGCGCAACGGTCATAGTGGACGGGGCCCAAGCGGCTCCCCATATGCCCGTCGATCTGAAGAGGCTCGGCGCGGACATATATTGCTTTTCCATCCACAAGATGCTGGGCCCTACCGGGATGGGCGTCATGTACGGCAGCGAAGAGACTCTCGGGCGTCTCCGGCCTTTGGAAGTCGGTGGCGGCACCGTCGGACTTGCCACTTATTCCGATTTCACCATGGCCCCATACCCTGACAGATTCGAAGCGGGTCTCGGCAATTATGCGGGGATTATAGGGACGAAGGCGGCCATAGATTATCTTTCGCGCATAGGCATGGATGAGATAATGAAATGGGATTCCAAGCTCATGGCGCGCATCATGGGCAATCTCGAGGATGTCAGGAATCTGCGTTTGGTAGGCCCATCAGACCCATCGAAACGCGGCAGCGTATTCTCGTTCAACATAAATGGTCTGAGTCCGCATGACATAGCGATGATGGCAGACAGCATGGCCGGAGTCATGATCCGTTCAGGCATGCATTGCGCTCATCCTTTCTATTCTTCCCGCGGCATCAAAGGGAGTGCGAGGGCATCCACCTACCTCTATAACAGCGAGAAGGAGATAGACGTCTTCACGGACGCCCTGCGCGAGATCGCCGAGACATTCGGGGACCGAATTTCGAGATGGTAACGGTCTCTCCATACCAAAGCTCGAATTCCGATTCGAATCTCGTCGGCGATGAATGGGTTTTTCCGTTTTTCTCCAGGCTGACCATGTGCGACCCGACTCTCAGGGTGTGGCCGGGCGACGGCAGAATCCGCGATCCGTCCAAAGTCATCTCCTGGGTTTCCGAGTCCCAGAACGAATCGAGCATCGACGCGATGTCATCCGCCAGGCTCTCCTCCATGTTTGATTCGGCGCTATCCTGATACGAAACCATGATGCCAGATGTGGCGGAGAGAAGGATCGTCCCGCAGATGCAGAGGACGATCCTGGATGCGGTGAACTCTATCATTCCACCACCTCGACGATCAGAGCGCGGTCCACCGATCTGCAGACGAACGTGATGTCCTGTTTCCCTGAGATCGTGGAGATCTTTTCCGACAGCGCCACCGGCGCCTTGTCCAGATACACCGTTTTGAGGATCTCTCCATTTCCCGTCAGGCGTATCGAATGGGCATCGGCGCCGGTTCCGCCGAGGACTATGCAGTTCTCAGGCTTCAGCTCCACGTGGACGGTCTCCATGGATCCCGACCCAGAGCGGAAGACCCTGTATATGCAGTCCTCGACGGCGGCGCAGCCGGTTTCGGCGCCCGTTTCCGAGGATTGCTCCTCGACCACGGACACCATGCCGGCTATCGTCGGTATCATCAGGCCGATCAACAGGAATGACACCATTATCTTCAGCGGCATTCCTATCATCGAAGGGCCTCTCAGGTATAGTTGATCACGGCGAATTCTGTGCTGCACAGCTCGCCATATCCGGTCTTCATCACGTTTACGGTGACGGTTCCGAACGCTCCTCTCGGAGGCGTGACCACGAGGTCGCCGATCTGGGCGATCCCATTCTCGTCGGTATATCCGATCGCTTTTCCGCCGTCTACGGTTCTGATTCCGAGCCCGCTGAGGTAGACGGTCGCTCCCTCGAGAGGGTTTCCGTCCTGGTCCCTGACGCGGACGCTGACGGGGTCTATGTTTCCATCTGGGTCGGCGAGGCCCTCCGCAGAGAGAACCTCTACGTCGCTGATGGAGTGGGGGGTTTCGATCCCGGCCATCCATCCGCTCAGTATCCCTATCGCTGCGACGGCCACGATCATCATGATCATGAACTGCAGCGGCAGTCCTTCCACACTTCCTTTCCTATCCATTCCGAGCTTATTGAGTTTCATATCGCTCGGAGGTGATTTGGCTTTGAAAAGATTTAAATCGGATACGGTGCGCGCACGTTATGTCAGGGAAATGCGCTCCAGAACGCTGTGTTTCGCCCCGGTTTTCAGAAGTTCGCTCTTCATGACGAGAATCTCCCCGCATCCGAAGCGCAGGAATTCCTTCTCCCGGTAGCCTTCCAAGAATCCGGATACATCCCTGGGATCGGAGCAGCGTCCGACGGTTATGTGGCTCTTGAACGGCTTTTGGTCGAAGGGAATCCCTCCGAGATTGGCACCGATCCTGTCAGAGATCCTGCGCAGGATGTCAGCCGGTTCGGCTCCGACCCAAATTACGCGGGCGTTCTTTTCCTTCGGGAAGGCACCAACCCCTTTCAGCACGATTTCGAACGGCTTCTCACCTTGTACGGCCTTCCTCACGGCTTCGGAGATTTTCGGGATCTTGCCGCTGTCGATGTCCCCTATGAATTTCAGCGTCAGATGGATCTGATTCTCCGGCGAGATCCTGACGCCTTTGATGCCCTTCAATTCGGAGGTCATGCATCCCAGCGGAGATGGGTCAGGTATCGGGATGGAGATGAATACGCGGATAAGAGGCGTCAAATCGCCTCCTTTTGTTTGATATGATTCAGAAGCCCTTCGCAGCCCGCGACAACATCTCTGTAAGTGCGTTCGAAATTACCTGTGTACCAAGGGTCGGCAACGTCGCCTCCCCCTGCGAAAGACATCAGGAGGGCGATCTCCGAGAAGCCGTCGCCCGGGCTCATCGCTCTGATGTATTCCAGATTCCAGTGGTCCATCGCGATTATGTAATCGTATTCCGAGAAGTCCGAGCTCAGAAGCCTTCTTGCCTTCTTATCCGCGCAAGATATCCCGCGCTTAGCGAGGGTGGCTGCCGTCCTGGGGTCTGGCCCCTGCCCCAAATGCTCGGCGCTGGTCCCGCAGGAGGCGCAGGAGACGGCCTCGGAAAGCCCCTCGCGCTCAACCAAGTCTCTGAACACATACTCGGCCATGGGGCTGCGGCATATGTTGCCGTAGCAGACGAAAAGAACTTTGACCCTCCGCACTCTCATGGCCGGACCATGGGGCGGATGGGATATAAATCATGTCAGCCGCTTCGAATTCGGCGGAGATAATTGGCACAGTTAATATAATGGAAACCGTTCCAGTGGCATGAACAGCAAGATTTCCACCCAAGACAGGCTCGTCAATCTTTTGCCTTTGGTGGGCATCCTGTCGATAGCCATCGTCGGGATGCTGATCTACCTCAAAGTATTCTGAGGATAAAACTACATAAAAAATTGGGGGGATTCCCCCCGTTTCCGATCATTCTGCTTTCTGCTGCTTCTTCATCTGGTTGAGAATCCTGGCGGAAGCCTGGTTCCCAGCTTTGGCCGCTTTGTTGAACCATTTCATGGCTTCATCGGCGTTCTTCTCGGTGCCGACTCCGTCCAGATAGCAGCGGCCGGCGATGAACATGGCTTCGGCGTCGCCGTTCTTGGCTTTGCGGAGATAGGATTCGAAAGGCGATTCCTCGTCCTTGGATTTGATCTTCTCTCCGGTGACCTCCTCGACGATCTGCCTGGAAACCACGTGTCCCTGCTCTGCGGCGCGCTTGTACCATTCGATGGCTTTGTCTTGGTCGGCTTCGACGCCGATCCCATTCCACAGGCAGTATCCAGCATAATACTGGCACAGGACGTTGCCGTTCTGGGCTCCCTTCTGGAACCATTCGTAGGCAAGGGCATCGTTCTTCTCGGTGCCGATCCCTTCGAAATAGGAGTATGCCACATGATATTGCGACTTGCCGAATCCGTTCTCGGCGAGGTTCTTGTGGATCTCGAAGGCTTTCTCGGGGTCCTTCTTGGTTCCCCTTCCCTTGGAGTATGCCTCGGCTATGGAGAACTGCGCTTTCATGAAGTTGTCCTCGGCAGCTCTGGAGAGCCATTCGAACGAGGCCTCCTCATTCTTCTTGACCCCATTTCCGAGCGCGTAAGCGGTTCCCACATTGTAGCAGGCGACGGTGTTTCCGTGCGCGGCGGACATCATGTAGTATTTCAGCGCGGCTCTGCCGTCTTTCTTGACGCCCGTTCCGTTGGCGTAGTTGTCGCCGGTGGTCAGCTGGGCGTAGGAATCTCCGAGGTCGGCAGATCTCTTGAAATTCTCTGCGGAGATCTGGGCGTTCTTCGGCACGAGCTTGCCTTTGCTGTACAATTGTCCCAGCATGATCATGGCGTCGGTCTGACCGAGCTTCGATGCGTTCTCGAGGAGCTTCAAGCCGGTGTCCTTGTTTTTGTCAACCCCGATGCCTCCCATATAGCATCTGGCGAGACCGTATATGCCATCGCGGGAGTTCCTCATGGCAGCCGCGGTGAACCAGGAGAACGAATAGTTGCCGTCCTTAGGGACTCCGATTCCGTCCATGTAGCATCTTCCGAGGTTGTACATCCCTTCGACCGATCCTTTGCTTACCATCTGGTCGTAGATGGAGAAGACTTTGGAGTGGTCGCGTTTGACTCCGGTTCCGTACTCGTAGCATTTGGCGAGGGCGGATCCCGCTGAGACACATCCTTCGTCCCAGAGCTTGGAGATCATCGACGCTCCTTTTTCGCGGTCTCTGCTCGTTCCCAATCCTTCGAGGATGCAGGTCGCGACTTTGACTTTGGCATCGATGTGGCCTTTCTCGCATGCTTTTTTGTACGATTCGAATGCGTTTTCCGGATCGAATGCGGTGCCGACGCCGAGCTCATACAGCCTGCCCAACATATAGTTGGCATCTGCATCGTCCTTTTCGGACGCGCTGCGGTAATATTCGAGAATGGCACCGTCGGCCGGTGTTTCGTGCGTTTCGTAATAGTCAGACAGGGTGCGGAACGCTTCCGGGTCGCCCTTCATGAGGGCGCGGAGGTACCACATGGCTGCTTCATCCCAGTTGGCATCTGTGGCTATGCCATTGGCATAACAGATGCCTACCGCCTTTTGGGCCATGACGTTGCCTCCTCTGGCAGCGCGAAGGTACCAATCGAATGCCGCTTTCTCATCCGCATCGGTGCCCTCACCGAGCGCATATCTCTGCCCTAGCTCGAAGCAGGACTGCACGTCCCCTGCTTCGGCCTTGGAAATCAATTGCTCTAAGGTTTCCATCGGGCGGGACAACGATAATGTACGTTAAATAATGATATGATGGATTCGTTTGATAGTTAATGCAAGCGTCAATTATTTTGCTATTGAATTAGGAAAAAATGAATTGTAATTGTACAAAAATATAAATTGGCCAAATAAGCCAATTTTGATTCTATGGCGGAATTATTGCGGTTGGTAAATTGACTGCGGGAGGTTGATTCAGATTACTCATAATGCCAACTTTCTATGTAGAAAGGAGGCGGAAGGAAGGGGTTTCGCAAATTGCGGTTATTTTTATCTCACTTCTATCAAAGAATAGTCGCCGTTTCCGAGCCCCATCTTTTCGGCATGTTCGAAGTGGTTCTGCCATCTGGTCCCGGGCTGGTTGCATTTTATGATATCATCCGAGAACCCAAGGTCTTTGTTGTCCCAGGCCCGGCTGCCCGGGATCATGGGCTGCTTCTGGATCAGATCCACGCAAGCTTTGTCAAGAGCTAGGGGGTCAAACGATGCGAGAATGCCGACGTCCGGAACGATCGGGACATCGTTCCAAGCGGCGCAATCGCAGAACGGGGAAACGTCGCAGATGACTGCCACATGGAAGCAAGGTTTGCTTCTTACGATGGCGGCGGCGTACTCCACCATTTTGCCATCGACCATTTTCCCGTCCAGATCTCTGACAGAGCGCAGAGCCTTTTTTGGGCATGCCCCGACGCATCTTCTGCATCCCACACATTTCTCTTCGATGACGCTCGCCCTTCCGCGGCGCACCATTACTGCCTCCTCTCCGCAGGAATCGACGCATCTCCCGCAGCCTACGCATTTTCCGGAGTCCAATTCGGGGATCCCGTCGATGTGGAGCTCCTTTTTGCCGCGGCGAGAGGCACATCCCATGGCAAGATTCTTTATCGCCCCGCCGAAAGCGGTGGTCGCGTGGCCTTTGAAATGAGTAAGCGTGATGAGCACGTCGCTGTCCGCTATCGCACGGCCTATCTTGGCGCTTCTCACGTATTCTCCTTCTATAGGAATCTCGACGTCGTCGTCGCCTTTCAGTCCGTCCCCTATGATTATCTGGCATCCTGTGGTGGTTGGATTGAAGCCATTCAAAGAGGCGCATTCCAGATGGTCAACGGCATTTTTCCTGCTTCCTTTATACAGCGTGTTGCAGTCGGTGAGGAATGGCGTACCGCCCTTTTCTTTGACGAAGTCCGCTATCACTTTGGCATAATTGGGCCTGAGGTAAGCGAGATTCCCCAGCTCCCCGAAGTGCATCTTGATTGCAACGAATTTGCCCCCCATATCTATGCTTCCGATTCCGGCGGCGCGTATCAGCCTGTCCATCTTGTCAGGGAGGCTATCGCCCAATCTGCAGCGCATGTCGGTGAAGAAAACTTCGGGATTCGGCATGCGATGATGATGGCATCGCGCGATGGAATAACTTTGCCTCCGGAGAGGTTTTGATTTGCAGGGAATATAAAAGGCAGTCATGTGTCTCATTTGAGACGCGTTTCTGTAACCGCAGGGCATCCTTTCAAATACAGGGAGCCGATACTCGGTTCGAGACTACTATGTCTCAAGGTGGTTACGATGTACAGCATGAGTCAGTTTGCGGGTAAGCTCCTTTCCGACGAGGAGTCTATCACGAAATACAACGACGAGAAGCAGTGGGGACTCCACATCGCAATCGATCTCGGTGAATGCGACCACCAGAAGATCTGCGACGGCGAATACATCAAACAGTTCGCCATCGATCTCGCGGATCACATCAAAATGAAAAGATACGGTGAGCCGATCGCAGTCCGCTTCGGAGCGGAACCCAAAGTCCAAGGTTATTCCTTGATACAGCTCATCGAAACATCCTGTATCTCAGGCCATTTCGCTGAGGACACCGACAGGGCTTTCGTCGATGTCTTCTCCTGCAAAGAATTCCCGCCGGAGGCTACCGCGCAGTACTGCAAGGAGTATTTCGGCGCCAAGAAGATGCAGTACGCCACTCTTTTCAGAGACATCTGAATTCAAAGGGGGCATCGTCCCCATCTTATCTGGCCAGCAACGAAAACAGGGTCGATTCTTTCTTGTGTTTGCTGGCCAACGAATTATCCCTTTTGTATAATCATTGGACATAGATGTAATATACCCCGACCGAGAATCTTCAGTCAAGGAGACAAATCCATGGACAAAAGGATTCTAGCCGTTCTGCTGGTCGCGATTGTCGCCGTCGCCGCTGCGGCAGCGTTTTTCGCGTTCGGCAACAACGGAGGCCATGAAGACAAGAAGTCCGACTATGTCAGTCTGGGACTTACCAACAACTTTTTCCCCGACCATACATGCTGCGTCATCGCGGCCAATTACAGCTATCTCGAGAACAACTCCGAGGGAGTCGAGAAGTTCCTCGCAGGATACCATGATGCGGTCATTTTCGTCGACCAGGCGATCAAGAACCCCGCATCCGACGACTACAAGTGGCTCGTCGAATTCAGCAAGAACAAGGTGCCCGGGCTTTCCGAACAGGAGGTCAAAGACGCTCTTTCCAATATATCGTATCTCTACGCCGACGGGAACGACGGAAATCTCGCCTACCTCAAGTCCGACGTTCAGTCCCTTGTTGCTGGGCTCAAGGATGTCGGCGCTCTGACCAAGGAAGTCAAAGATCCCGCCAAGTTCGCTGACAACTACGTGAGCGACTCGTACATGAAAGATGCCATCCAGAACAAGGAAAGCCTGAAGCCCGGAACCGCTTCCGTCAAGGTCTCGGTGATCAGCGGCGACATACACCAGATAGCCATCCATGTCGGAATCGAGAAGGGCATGTTCAGGGAGTACGGCGTGAGCATCGAGATATCTAACGCCACCAACGGGGGCGGGGTCGCCACTTCGCTCATAAACGGCGATGCCCAGCTCGGATTCCTCGGGGCACCTCCCGCGACGATCAACATGATCAACTTCGGATACATCGATTCGGATTCGGTCAAGGATACGTCGAAGGCATACAACCTCGTAGCCCGCGTCAACAGCGAAGGCTCCGGCCTCTACATCAACTCCAAAGTCCTCGATGACCCCTCTTCCTCTGACTTCAAGAGGAACGGAACCGCTTTCTACAGCGCTTCGAACGGCAAGTATTCGGTCAGCTCCGAGAACGCCAAGGCCTGGGGAGGGCTTGTTTACGGCACCCCCGGGACGACCTCCATCCAGCACATCCAGCTTCTCACCCTCGCGAACGAGATGGGGCTGAAGGTTAAGCAGTACACCGTCGGAGAAAAGATCTCGTCGGACACCATCTATTGGATCACTAATCTTTCGAATTACAACCTCATCGCCGGCAACGAGTTCATCGACGCCGGCATAATTTGGGAGCCCCAGTTCCAAAGGGTAATCCAAGAGTCCTAAAGTTAAAAAGTCCCGGGAAACCGGGGCACTTCCCTAAAACCTTTTATTCATTGCATATTGTTAGGCGTTGTGAAACGAATGAGCTTAAAATTTGATGAACACAACAAATATCATCGTTTCATAAGAACGGTGCTCATAACAGCGGTCTCGCTCATCGCATTCGTATGTTTGTGGTGGGTCGTTTCCAAGATCGCAAATAACGCGGCTATTCCGGAGCCTTTCGAGACTTTCGAAGCGCTTGTAAATCTCATATACAACGGCGATCCAGTGACGGGCTTGTCTTTATCCACATACGTCGCGTCAAGTCTGAGCAAGTTCTTGAGGGGATTCGTGCTGGCGCTCGTCATAGCTTTGCCCATAGGGCTTATTCTGGGGAATTTCAAGTACATCAGGTCGTTCGTGAATCCCTGGATCGAGGTTCTCAGACCCATTGCCCCTATTGCATGGGCCCCCATATTCATATTGCTGTTCGGTTACATCCAAGGTGCCACTTTCGTGGTCTTCATAGGAATATTCTTCCCCCTTTTGACCAACATCATATTCGGTGTCACCAAAATAGACAAGGTTTTGATAGATGCGTCCAAGACTCTTGGCGCTTCGAACATGCAGATATTCCTTAAAGTGTTGATACCGTCTACCATCCCCTACCTGATGAACGGTATAAAAGTCGGTCTTGGGATAGGTTGGATGTGCATAGTCGCCGCAGAGCTTTATGCGACCCCTCTCGGCGGTATCGGATTCTATGTCGCGAACATGATCACTTACGGAGCATTCCCGCAAGCCTACGCCGGAATCATCGTGATTGCGATCCTCGGTCTTCTTACTACAGGCCTTGCCGAATACGTTTCCAGAATAGTTTCCAGAAGAATGGGGATGGATGTCTGATGTCCAAGAGCAAAATCAAGATCGAAGGGGAGAAATACAGCCAGGATCGCGTCCGCGCCGATCGTACGGACGAGCTTTACAAGCACATCCCCGAAGGAGAGACTTTGATGTCCATCAAAAACCTGAGGGTCGTCTATGTTACCGACGATAAAGAGACGGTAGCCGTGGACGATTTCTCTTTGGATGTGAAGAAAGGCGAATTCGTATCCATCGTAGGCCCGTCAGGATGCGGCAAGACCACAATCCTCCGCTGCATCGCAGGGCTGCTTCAGCCCACCAGCGGGAAGATAACCATCGGGGACAACGAATGCACTTCGCCAGGGTCGGATCGCGGCATGGTTTTCCAGGATTTCGCGCTGTTCCCATGGAGGACGGTGAAGCAGAATGTCAAATTCGGCATGGAGATCGCCAAAGTCCCTAAGGATGAGGCCGAAGAGAGGGCGATGAGATACATAAAGGCCGTCGGTCTGGAGAAATTCGCTGATTCACGCATCCACGAGCTTTCCGGCGGGATGAAGCAGCGCGTCGGGATAGCGCGCGCGTTGGTCATGCATCCGGCTGTCATTCTGATGGATGAGCCGTTCGGCGCTTTGGATGCGCAGACCAGGAACATCATGCAGGAGCAGCTGACCAACATCATCACGCGCAGCGAAAGGACCATCCTATTCGTTACGCACTCGGTCGATGAGGCTCTCTTCCTATCAGACAGGGTAGTAATACTGACCAAGAGGCCATCTACTATCTACAAGATAATCGACGTCCCGTGGAAAAGGCCTAGGGACAGGGCGAACCCCGAATTCACCGAGCTGAGGAAGAGGATCCTCGAATATCTGGAAATGCAGAACGTCATGGAAGATTGACTTCCAATGCCAGAAGCCCCAGTAATTGTGTGTAAGGCACGCAGGGCTGGGGCCTTCGGCTCTTTTCAAAATATTTAGAAACGCCAAATCATAGATGAGAGGGTTGCCGTCGAATCTCGGCGGCAACTTATCCTCTCAGAAAGTCAGTTTCAGATCGTCGTATCTGTACACTTTTTCGGGACATGAGAACTGGCACCTGTAGCAGGCGGTTCCCAGGCAGTCTTTGGTCTTCACTATGATCTCTTTGTCGCGGGTCACTGTGAGAGCTTTCTCGGGGCATTCCCTTTCGCATTTCTTGCAGCCAGTGCAACCTTTCATGCGGCCGCGGAGCTCGGTTCCGATGTCATGGAGGATTGTCAGCCCCTTCTCACCGAGATCGGGTATGTCACGTTCGACAACGCGGTGGATTTTCGGTGTTCCGGTCGGCTTCGGAAGCTCTTGGATGCCGGCCATCGCGTTGTTTCTGTTGTACATCTCAATGCTCATGCCCTCCTCGCAGACCGCAAGCTCTTGCATGTAGATCTGCTCGAAGATCTTGTCCTTGGCGAACATGACGTGGTTGGCTCTGATGCTGTTGGCGATGTCTTGCAGCTCATCCAGAAGCTCTGGATTCCTCAGTATGTCGGTCGACATGGCCAATGAGGTGTTTCCGTACTGATAGATGGTATCGCATGAGGGAGGGACCAAACCTATCTCTCTCGCTTTCAGGGCATCGACATAGGTTCCCGAGGCTCCGGCCATGTACATGGTCTTCATCTCGCTGAATTTGATGCCAGCATGCTCCAAGAGAGTGAAATGGCCGGCTCTGATGGCTCCTATCGCTTTCATAGCCTCCGACACGTCTTTCGAGTCGATGTAGACGCCATCCTGCATGTGCAGCTTTCCATCGGAAGTCGTGATCTTGCCTTTCCTATAGAGGTGGTTTTCCATGGCGGCGGCGACCGCGGCCACAACTCCCGTTCCGGTGATTCCGATGGCTTTTCCGCTCATCGGACCTTCAGGCTCGACGGTTTCCAGGCTGAAATCAACTCTGGAACCGTTCTGTGGGGTGATGTTTTCGTCCAATACTTTGCATATCCATTGGAAATCATACTCCAGATCAGAGATTGCCCCAGGTCCCGCAAGCATTCCGCATTTTATGGACTGCCCTTCCATGGCCGGGCCTGCCGCGGCGGATCCGGTGAAGATATTGTCCCCCACTTTCAGAGCCATCTCGGCGTTGGTCCCGTAATCAGTGACCATGCAGTTCTCTTTCTGCTCCAGGAATCCGCTTTTATACATCATCGCAAGGGCATCAGCCCCAATCTCATGCCTAATTGCGGGCGGCACCAGAAGTTCGCAGGAATCTTTGACATCGAGTCCCGCGTCGACCGCAGAGAAGATGCCGGCATCCCTTTTCTGTTCTTTGATCCCTCTGGCTTTATGTGCATTCTCCCCGGCGAATGCGAGGTCATCCACCGGTATCCCCTGGAAAAGAGACAGCTGAATGGGGTTCCCGCATATGCTGACCCTTTCGACCTTTTCTTTTTCTGCTCCTAGGGCGGCGATGACTTTGTTCACCGTGTCCATCAGAATTTTGTGCGCAACATCGGTTCCGGCGTTTATGCAGAACGTCAGATGATCCATAATGTTGGCGCCAGGCAGCGGATGGCACTCCGTCACCGCAGTCGATATGATTTTTCCGGTATCCAAATCCACTAGGTGGCCTCTGGTACCGCTGGTTCCAATGTCCAGCGATATTCCGTTCATCTGTTTCCTCCAAGTGATGTTAGAAGGATGAAAAGTAAAAGGTTTCCGCCTTTTGGCGGTTTAAGGGTGATTCTGCTGACGGTATGTTGATTAATCAGTGTTTATGGTCGTGGCAGTGGCATTCTTCTCCGCTGCACTCGTCGTGGCAGTGGCAGTAGGTTTCGCCGTTCACGGAGCATTCTGGGCCGATGTCTTCGATGGCATGGAAAATCCTGTGTTTCAGCTGGTGCTCGTCGATTCCGAACGCCGCACATTCGACGCGCAAGAAGATTTTGTCGCAAGCGTGGATTCTGCCGCTGATATAAGTGAAATCCTTTTCGGTCATGCAGATCGTGGCCCAATCATGCTTCTCGGGGGCTACGGTAATCTCGATGTATTCTGGGATGCCATGTCTCTCTTTGATCCATTCCCAAATTTCATCCATCGATTCGATGATGTTGACCATGTCTTCGGACTTTACCCCGGAAAGGGAACCTGTCATATCCACGATGATCTCTTCGTCTTCGTCGCAGCAGCATCTCTCATGGTGGTGCCCGTGGCACTCATCGTCATGGTGATGTTGGTGATCATGGCCGTGTTCATGGCATCCGCACCCATCATCGTCGTGGTGGTGCCCGTGGCAGCATTCATCGTCATGATGGTTGTCGTGATCGTGGCAGTGGCACACCGGCTCATCAAGCTCATAGTCCAGCCCAGTGTCCTCGATGGCATGCCACATAACATGTTTCAGCTCGTGCTCGTCGACATCAAGAACCGCGGACATGAATGAGAATTTCACTTTGTCCTGCGGGCTGAGGGTGCCATGGTGCTCGACCCCATTCTCCAGGTCTGTGAGATTAAGCGTTATCCCGGATCCGTCTTCCTTGACGATGGCAGCTTTGATGTGCCCAAGAAGGACTCCCGACTCTTTCGTAACCCATTTTCCAGTTTCCAGCAGTGCCTTGGAGAATCTCGCTTCGGCGTCCGCATTATAGCCGTTGATTGTTCCGGTGAATCCGACGGCGCATCCTCCTGCCATTTCCAGGGAGGTCTGTTCATGGTGGTGCTCATGTTCGTGGCTCATCTCATCATCTCGTATACTTTTTCGAGGTTCTCTCCGGTGGAAGCGGAAATGGGGATAATCGGTTTGTTCGGGTATCTGTCTTTAAGCCATTCGGTGATCTCACCTATCTGCCCTTCTTTGGCGATATCGCATTTGTTGATGAGGATGAAATCCGCATGGTTCATCTGCATGGAGAAGAACTGCTCCTTTTTCTTTATGAGATCGTCGAATCTCTGGATGTCAACGACTCCGATGATGAACATTTCCTCGGCGTCTATTCCTGAGACGTGGACTAGCTCTTTGACTTTGTGGGGAAGAGCAAGCCCAGTGGGTTCCACGATGATGACATCGGGGTCGATGTCGTTCTCAATGTTCTGGAGGGCCGATTGCAAAGTGCCGGAAAGGGAGCAGCATATGCAGCCGTTGGGAAGTTCTATGGCGTCGTATCCTTCCGCTTTGAGCGTGGCTCCGTCGACACCTATCTCACCGGATTCGTTGACGAGAAGAGCCGTTTTCAACCCGCGTTTGGTATACATGGATGCGAGCCTCATCAGAAGGGTGGTTTTCCCGCTGCCTAGGAAGCCACCGATAATGTAAACATACATGGAAAGCGGATTGGCATTCATGTATTTACGTCGAATGATATACGATATGATATCTTGTCGTTGTTTTTGGATAGAAAGATGAGAGAATATAGTATCCAATAAATCGACTTGATATGATTATTACTAAATCATTCCAAAAAACAATGATTAATGTAATATTTGTATCCCAATAACGATATTAATCATTCAGATTGGCAGATTCGACATACTTTTCGGATTGTTTTTTCTGCGGCAATAGGCGATGAGGATGCGATGAAATGTTGATTTGAGTTCATTATTCGTGATTAATCAATATGTTATCGGGTTTTTTTAATTGTTGAGTTGCATTTTAAATAGTCCAATATGTGATATTATTCCAACGACGGAAAACCGTCCAGAAGGATTGAAAATGAATGAGATGACATGCACCCGGCGTGCGTTGGCCGCTGTATTGGGGGGACGCGTGGATTATGTCCCTCCGGCGAACCCGCTCGCCCAGACGACAAGAGAGCTGATGGATTTCTGCGGGGCTTCCTGGCCCAAAGCGCATAGAGATCCGAAGATGATGGCTGATCTGGCCGCCGCGCCTTACGAAGTATGCGGGATTGAGGCGGCAAGGCCGCAATTCGATATCTCATTGGAGGCGGAGGTGCTAGGATGCAAGCTGGATTGGAATAAGCCTGACCGCCCGCCGGTCACCGGACCAGCCTACAAGGATCCGAAGGACATAACGTGGGACGACAAATTCTACGAGAAGGATAGGGCGGCGGTCGTCCTCGAAGCGATCAGAATACTCCGCGAGAGGTATTGCGGGGATCTACCCATAATCCCTGTGATAACTGCGCCTTTCACCGTGGCGGGCCACATCATGGGCGTGGAGAAGCTCGTCATGATGACCGTAACCGATCCAGAGAAGGCGCACGAGGCTATCGAAGCCGCTACCGACTTCTGCATCGACTATGGGAGGCAGCAGGTAGCGGCGGGCGCGCATATGCTGTTCCCAGCCGATCCTTCCGCATCCGGGGATCTGATTTCGCCCGAGACTTACGAGGAGTTCGTCCTGCCTTACCACAAAAAGTTCGCGAGGGCAGTCAGCGCACCGAAGATCCTCCACATGTGCGGGCACACCGAGAAGCTCCTGCCGAAGATAAAGGAGAGCGGAATGGACTGCTTCTCGTTCGATGCCCCTCCGGCATGGTATGTCAGGCAGCAGCTGGGCAATGAGATGAGATGTCTGGGAAGCCTTGACGTGATCGATCTGATGCCGAACGGGACTCCGGAGCAGGTCTATGCCAGGACTGCCCAATGCATAAGGGAAGGCGTAGACGTTGTCGGAACCGCTTGCGACGTATCCAACGGAACTCCGATCGCCAATCTGAAGGCCTATGTAAGAGCGTGCAAGGAAACTCCGATCCCGGACGAATGCGACATCGACGACTGCGTCCGCGCTTACGGAAGGGCTAAGGCGAAGAATCTCAAGGCTATGGCAACTTATGAGGCCCAAGGGGGTGCGTTCTGATGAAGATGGATATTGTTATGCAGAATGTCGAGAGGATGCGCAAGGAAGATCCCGTCCGTTTCAACAAGCTGGTCCAGGAAGGGATGGCGACAGAGCTCGGCATAATAGGCCCGGTGTCCAAGAAGCAGAAGAGCGCCGAGAAGCTCAAGGAGGAGCTGTTCCCCGCCGACATAAAGTACAGGGCGGTTTCGCAGGGCGTTCTGGACGGCAAGAGGAAGACTGTGGAAAGCCTGGTGAAGGATCTCATCGCAGATGGGAAGGATCCGGTTGACATAGTCACGAACGCGTTGATGCCCGGCATACAGGTTCAATGCGAGATGTATGATATGGGCCAGAGCTTTGTGCCGGAGATTCTGATGTCCAACGATGCGATGCAGGGAGGGATCAAGCTCTGCCAGGATGTCATCGGGGATGTCCCGAGCAAGGGCACCATAGTATCTTTCGTTGCCGAAGGGGATCTGCACGACATAGGCAAGAACATCTGCGCGGCCATCCTGAAGGCCAACGGGTTCACGGTCATCGACATCGGAAGGGATGTTCCCAAGGAGAAGGTTCTGCAGATTGTCAAGGACAAGAACGTCCAGCTGGCTTGCGGATCGACTTTGATGAGCACCACCAAGCCCGGTTTGGTGGACACCGCTCTGCTCCTCGAGCTGCAGAAGACCGGTGTGCCCGTGGCCTGCGGAGGGGCGGCGGTATCCAAGGCTTTCGTCGAGACATTCCGCAATTCGCTGTATACCAAGTCCCCGCTGGAGACCGTGCACGCCGCATCGGATATCATCGGCAAGAAGAAGACCTGGGAAGATTACCACTGAGGCGCCGATATGGAGCAAGCGATTGCCGTGGACATTGGAACCAGCGGGATCAGGGGACAGCTCCTGGATCTCGGCGATGGGCAAGTGATCCGCACATGCATCACATCCAGGAATCCCGTCCCTGGAGCGAACGTGATGGATCACATGTCTTTCGCAATCGATTGCGGGGCCGATCTCGCCCACGGTATCCTTCTCTCGGCTGTCAGGGATGTGGTATCGAAACTTCATCCGGAGAGATTGGAGAGGCTCTCGGTCTGCGGGAACCCCATCCAGCTCTCCCTTTTCGAGGGCCTTGACATCAGGGACCTCGCCTATGCCGGGGACAACAAGCTCCGCAGCGAGAATGTGTCCCGTATCGACAGGAAAGGGCATACCTCAGACGGCGCTTCCCTCGGATTTCCGGGCACCGAAATCGTCATTCCCCCGGCGGTGAAGCACGAGATAGGCGCAGACGCTTTGGCCATGATGCTGAAGTCCGGTTTTCTCGACGACGACATGTGCATGGTCACCGATTATGGGACCAACGCCGAGATGGCTCTGAAGGTAGGCGACAGCATCTACACCGGATCCGCAGCGGCAGGTCCCGCGATGGAAGGCCAGCAGATCAGATGCGGCATGCTGGCTGCTCCTGGCGCGGTCAGCGATATGGTTCGTACCCCGCAAGGTTGGAGGGCGAAAGTCCTGGGCGAAGATCTGCTTCCGTTGGATGGGCCGATGGTCAATCTGCGGAGCGGCATAACCAGGAAAGAAGGCGCGATTCCGACCGGGATAACTGGGACCGGCGTGGTCGCTCTGGTCTATGCCGGATTGGAGGACGGGCTGATAGAGAACTCCGAGATCCACGGCGGATCTATCACTCTGGCCAGAGGCATTGATTTCAGGACGGAAGATCTGAGGGAGGCCGGGAAAGCAATCGGGGCAATCAGAGCAGGGCACATGACCCTGATGATCAGGGCAGGGGTGTCCCCAGATGATATCCGCACGATGTATATGGCCGGGGCTTCCGGGACCTATGTCGATCCCGTCAAGTCCAGAGGCGTCGGCATGATCGTCCCGAGATGCACGAAGGCAATCCAGGTCGGGAATACCTCTTTGGAATTGGCCAGAGAGATAGCTCTCGATCCCGGGAGGCTGGACGGTCTTAATGCCCTCAGGGACAAGCTCGTCACCGAGCACACGATGTTCGCCTCGTCCGAAGCGTTCAGCGACCTGTATGTCTACGAGTATGGCTATTGGGCGGAGGGTATGCCATTGTCCCGTTACAGGCGCGCTTTGGAGAGGTATGGGATCGATGGCTATCTCGAACCGGACGGCCCGATGGAGACGGAGAAGGTTTGCATCAGGGACATCAGAGACATCGGCGAGAGCTTGGAGATAATCGATCTGGGGACTTCCATGCATGGGTCCTGGGATTGTTCCGGATGCTTGTCATGCGTCAGAGGATGCCCAGAGAAGGCTTTATCTTACAGCGAAGGGACGTTCTCAGTTCTGACCGGCAGATGTCTGGGGACCGCATGCAGAAGATGCGAAGAAAGGTGTCCCGAGCATAAGTTCGATTATTCCGCTCTCAAACTTCGATTATACGGTCTTCGGGTCTCGGACAAAATCATCGGAAGAGATGAGGGGCAGAATAATTCTGAATGCAGCTATTATTGGCCGCCAAAACTTTTTCCATCCATTTTTCCATGGGATTGGCGGTGAAGCTATCGCCATGTTTATAACGTTCCATTTTAATCCATTCTAAAATGACCATATTGCTGGCCTACGATGGGAGGCCGAACTCTGAGAAAGCTTTGGATTATGCTATCAAGCACTCGGCATATTATTCCGAGCCCTTGTACATCCTGACAGTAGTGTCCAAGGATCAAGCCGATCCGGCGGATCCGGATCCTTCCGTGAGGGAATACATGGAAGCCGCGGTCGGGAAGGCGGCGGCCGAAGGGGTTTCCGTACACACCATGATAGAGGTCGGAAAGCCTGACGAAACCGTGCTGGAAGTCGCCGGCCTCTATATGTGCGACACAATAATAGTTGGGAGGTCCAGCAGATCCTCATTGGACAAGCTGTTCTTGGGCAGCGTCTCCAACTATGTCGTGAAGAACGCCGAATGCACCGTGATAATCGTCGGCGATTCTGAAAGGGGAGGGGACCCGGGAGCGCCCCGGGCGTAAAATAAAAGGCGCCGCAGAAGCGGCTTTTCGGTTCCGGTCTCATTCACTTCTGATGACCTTTTCCATGAGGCTCTGGGACTTGGAGATCTCTTCCTCGGTCATCGTCAGGTCGTTGTGGAGCTTGTATTCCCTGCTCTCGTCCTCGCACTTGACGTTGGCCGTCAGGATCCCTTCCTCGGTTGCGAGGAACGTGACTTCGATCGGCGTGTCCTTGCTGGTTCCCGGAGGGAGGTCCATGGTGAAATCTCCGATGAGGTTTCCATCGTCGGTGTCGGTCTTGTGGCCCTCTTCGTTGTTGAGGGCGGCGCTCTCGAAGATCTCCACTTTGATGGAGCTCTGATCGTCTTCGACGGGATAGTAGATCTTGGTCTTGGTGATCGGGAGCGTCTCATTCCTGAAGATGAGGTTGGATATCTTCTCGGAGCCGTCCTCGTAGATCGCCTTGATGCCGAAGGTCTTGCTCAGCACGTTCTTGATGGTCACCCTTCTGGGCGGTTCGTCCCCTTCGCCGATGGCCGGGGCTTCTCCTCTCGCCTCAAGGTCTGCGAGCATCAGGGAATGGGCGTACAGAGCCGCTCCCTTGGCGACCGACTGGTCGGGATCGTAGATCTTGATGTCCTTCCCGGGGAAGTTGGCTGCGATCGCGTTCTTGACCTGGGGCATCCTGCTGGATCCGCCGACGAGGATGATCTCATCGATGTCATCCATGGTGAAGGATTTCGATTCGAGAACCCTGTGGATTATGTCGATGGTCTGGAGGAGGTTGGCCTCGGATCTGCTCTCGAATTCGTCGCGGTTGATGTTGAAGACGTATTTGTGGCCGTCCACTGTGAGAGTGCCCTTGGTGTTCTCGGCGGTGGAGAGCCTCTTCTTGATCGTCTCGGAGTCGTAAGCCAGAGTCTGCATTATGTCCGGGTCGTCTTTGAGGACGTTCTTGTCGGTCCCTGATTCCTCCGCGACCTTCTCCAGGATTATGTCGGTGAGGTCTGCGTCCCAGTCCTTCCCTCCGAGGTACATCGCGCCATCGGTGGCCACGGTGGAGAATTCGCCGCTGTCGATCTCCAGTATGGTGACATCGAAGGTTCCGCCTCCCAGATCGTAGACGAGCACTCTCTCTTTCTTGTCCTTGGGTTCGCCGTATCCGAAGGCGATGGCCGCGGCGGTCGGCTCGTTGATGAGGAAAACCTCCTTGAGGCCGGCGATGATCCCGGCGGTCTTGGTCTGATCCTTCTGGTTCTCGCCGAAGTAAGCGGGGACGGTGATCACGGCGCGGTCCAAGGTGCATCCGTGGTTCTCTTCGAAGTCGCCGATGAGCTTCCTGAGGATCATGGCGGACAGCTGGGTCGGGTTGTATGTGTTCCCGTCTATGGTGACCGAGTAATCCTGGCCCATGCTTCTCTTTATGGCGCTTATGACCCTGTCCTTGGAGTACATGAGGGCCTGGTCCTTGGCGGAATTCCCGACCACTACCTCGCCGTTCTCGTTGAATAGGATGACCGAAGGCGTCGTTTCCCCTTGCTCGTAGTTCTTCTCTACTGCGGGATTGCCATCCTCATCTATGTACGCGAGGCACGAATATGTCGTTCCAAGATCTATTCCGACGCATTGATCCGTCATTCTATCTCCTCCTGTTTTGTTTCTTCTTCGGAAGCGGTTTCGGAAGTCGTTTCTATTGCGGCCTCTGGTTCAGGCTCGGGCTCTTTCTCCGCGTTCATCATGCTCTCGGACAGCCGATAAACGGTCACTTTCTCTTTTATGAGGACTTTGTTCCCCAGCTTGTAACCATCCGTCATCCTTTCCGCTACCATCCCATTTTGGTTGGGATCCGCGGTGGGGATCACCCCGACGATGCGTTGGTGAGAGGTCTTGAGTTTTTCGTATGGGAAGGGGCCGATGTACACCCCTCCGTCGCACAGTATGTTCTCCAAGTCTATCATGTAAGCTTCGAACGAGGAAAGCACATCTTCCACGCCCATGGAATCGATCCTTTCCCTGATGCTGAGGCACAGCTTCAGGAAATCCTCCCTCATCGTCGCGACCTGCTCCATGGCTCTGGAGAAGGCCTTGTCCGTGATCTCGGCGTCGCGCCTCTCCACGGCGGCGATGATGGTCTTCATCTGCTCCCTGGATGTCATATAGGGGGTGAGGTCCTGTTTCTCGGTCTCTTTCCCTTTGAGTTCCCTGATCTCCGCGGCGATCTCCGCAGCATCTGCTTCGGTTTTCTCGCGGAGATCACGGACGGCAGATTCCAGCGGCTCCAAATCAGGTTCTGGGACGGTCATCGGCGATCCCAGCTCCGAGATGGCCTTCTCTATCGAATCCAGCCTCTCGAAGATCTTCTCTGCCGCAGAGCTGTCCCATTCCCGCGTCTCCTCGTCATTCTGCGGTTGCTCTTCCTGTTCCATGGTTCTGCGGCCGTTCATGATGAAACTCACAAGTTTGTTCTCTTTTTCACCGCTCATTCCATTCCTTTCCTGTTGAGGAGCCATATGAATGGGTCTTCGACTCTCATGGGCATCACACCGCGCAGGAGTTCTTCGCCTTCGGGATTGTTCCCCAGGGCGGACACCGCGAAGTAGCAATGGTCTGCGAACCCGTTCACTATCTGTATGAATTCCTCCCCCGCGGTCCTTCTCAGATATTCCTCGATCTCAGCGTCTATCTGATCGAAGTTCTCTTTGTCGAAGGAACCGGTTTCGCGGGGGATGCGCACAGCCGATCCCGGCGACAGGAAGATCAAGTCCTCCTCATCGTTCTTAGCCGGTTTCAGCAGCAAGTCGCATTTGGTCAGCGCGACCGCCAGAGGTATGTCTATCCGGGCGTTAGGGTTCAGGCCCTCCCTCTTGCCGCGGATTATGTTGCTGATCATGGTGAGCGTCTCCGATGCGCTACCTCTGATCGGCGGGAGATCGTCCATGTGGATGCGATCCCTGATGTATTTGATTTGGAGGGGATCCACAAGGTACACGATTCCGGATGCGTTCGCTATGAGATTGTCCAGATTGGTCTCTGCGGCTCTGTCCGTCCCTTCCAGGTCTTCCCCTGCGGTATCTATGAACGCAAAGGTGTGGACTATCTGCCTGTCCCCGGATTTCATGTTCAGATAGTAGATCAGAGGCTCTCTGGAGTCTTCCGACGCATCGTAAGGTACGGTGGACGGGAGCGTCCTTTTCGCCGTGAAAAGGGGGTTGCCATAGATCTCGCGGTACCTGTCGATCGTCGAATCCCCGGCGGGATTGAATACCGCGCCGAATTCGTTGGCCACGGTGTTGCTGAGCCTGTTTATGAGCACCCCGATGTAGTGGCTTTTACCCACTCCCTTCGGCCCCAGCACGACGAATATCTTGTTCCCGCTTTCCTCCGCTCCCGGAGGTATTTCGCTGTGGCAGTACGGGCATATGCGCACGGATACCGGCCTTTTGCACATGTCGCATTCCATGGAGGAATTGCGGATGATATGGTGGTTCGTGATGATTGCCTTGCTGCTCTTGGGGTCTATCCCGCGGAAGACTGTCCTCTCGTAGTCGATCTCATGCATCCCGTCGGCGGTGGCGTATCTGCCGCCCCTGTTCCTTTCTGAGCTGGCGAAGTTCGCGGCGCAGAACCTGTTGAAGCAGACGCAGTGGACCTCATCCATCGAGAATTTGGCGGAGCAGTACGGGCATTTGTACGTCCCCGTCGGTTTTTTCTTGGTCTTTTTCCAGAATGCCGCCTCAATCCCTCCTGTACAGTGGGTGGATGAACTTGAATATGTTGTAGTTCGATTCTTCGCAGAAGAACAGCCTCATCTTTTCGACTTCCATCTGGGGTTCCGCGGCGAAGGAAACGGTGGCAGTCCCACCGGACAGCGACACGGCGCCGCCGGATTTCCACACGGTCTTCCCGTCCCCGGACCTCAGCGGGAATCTGCCGTCGGATTGCACCGCCATGATCTCGGGGATGCTGTCAACGCCAGGGTCGGTCTGAATCCTGAAGGATATGCTTTTCCTATCGCGGGAAGCGGAATATCTGACCTTCCTGCAGGACGCGGAGAAGGCGCTGATCATCGTGGGGTGGGACAGGCGGATTTCGTCCTCATATTTGTATTTGGCAAATATATACACGAATTTGGTCGTCGATTTCCCCATCGGGACGACGATCTGCCTTTTGTCCTCGTACTCCTTGCGGCTGACGGACCTAACCATCAGCCTTGGGTCTTCCGAATCGGCGACATTGACGTCGGAGATCCTCAGCTCTGCTCCGAGCGCGGATTGCGGCCAGTCCATGGTTATGATGCAATCCCCGTCTTTCACCGTCCTCTCGATGTTCTTGAAAGGCTCCAGATTGATCACGCAGACCTCGTCGCCTCTCACCGCCGTCTTTCCCACCTGTATGATCGGGAAGAGGTACCAAATGGCGCCGCCATCCATCGAGAAGGAGATGCCGTCGGAATAGTTGTCCACAGGCTCCACTTCCTTCATCAGAGATCTGACGTCATCCATCATCATCACTCTGCTGTTGAATTTCAGCTTCCGCTCTGATCTGTACAGTTTGGCTTCCATGCTGGATGTCCATCTGGCGGTATAGGTGCCGTTTCTGTTGCGGTTGACTTTGAGGTCCGTCACGGGCGGAGGCAGCTCCATGGACGAGGCTGACTGGACGTTCTTGTCCGAGAGCTCTATCCTCCCGTCGACGAAGTATTCGGCGAAGAACTGGTAGTAATACGTCGTTCCTCTGAGGCATATGTCGTCATATTCCTCGGCATTCTTGATCTCGTGCTCGACGTATCTGTCGTCCTCGTCCTTGACGTATCTTCTTATGAGGACACCTATCGATTTCTTCGGTCTGGCGAAGGTGATGTGGAACCCATCCTCGGTGCGCACGATGTTGACTTTATCTACGGGCTCGAATGGGACTAGGGGCCCTATCAGCTTCATCGGGCTGGAGAGGATTCCCCAGCGTCTGGTGCAGAGGAGATAGTAATATTTCACCCCCGATTCCACGTTCTTGTCCTCGTAGTAGCTGTCCAGCTTATGCTTGGAGATGACCTCGTACGGCTTGGTGTTCTCGTCGGCGTACGGTTCGCTCCCTTCGCCGCGCCAGATGCAATAGACGACATCTTTAGTGTCAGACGGAGGGGTGAAAGAGATCCTCACGACCCCGTCCTTCGTGGTCCCGTCGCAATCGACCACGTTATCGGGCGGGTAAGCCATCAGATAATCCCTGGATTCCGGCCAGTCTTTGCAGTGGTCGCTGGCTTTGACGTAAAGCATGAGTTTTTCTTCATGAGTCGTCTTATCGGCGGCTTCCTCGCAGGCCTTTTCCGCCAATTTGCAGCGCTCCTCCGCCACGCGGATCTTTTCCCTCAGATCGATGTCATTTTCGATGGCGCCGGGGAATTCGGAATGCAGTTTGCCGCAAAGATCTAGGAAGTGGCAGTATCTGCCGGAAGAGTACGCGTCGTCCATCAGTTTGGTGAGGGTCGACATGATCTTCTTCGAGCTGTCAATCTCAGATTCCAGCACCTCGGTTTTGATGATCTCGGAATAGTCTCTTTCGAGCTCCGCCAATGCCATCTCCGCTTTTTTGAAATCGCCCATATCGATGAAATCCCGGACTGCGGCCCCGAGTTTGGTCGCATTCTTCATCTCATTGTCGAAGTCGAATCCGCAGCTGACGCATATCTTGTTCTGATTGCTCTGTACCGTCCCGCATCTGCGGCATTTCTTCTTGATTTTGCGCTTGCAGATCGGGCAGTAGGACACGTCTTCGCTGCCGCTGATGAAGTTCTTGCAGAACGGGCATCTGATGGATTCGCTTCTCGTCCCGGAGAAATCCGCTGCGAGACCGTTCTCGTAGCAGAACGATTCCAACGCCGGGATAGCCATCTTCTGGTCGCTCACGCGGAAGGTCTCCAGAAGGTCATCGATCTGTTTGCGGGTTATCCTGTCGTTGTATTCCAGCTTGAGCCTCTCGGTAACCTGGCTTAGATCCTGGCGGCATCTCCCATATTCTATGAGCTCCTCCAGGTCCTTGTCGGACATGTATTTGAGGCGCCTGACGCAATCCAGATAGGTCTTATGGCCAGGGAAGTTTTTCCTGTCCATCTCGAGCTTGGGGACGCAGGCCGTTATGGCTTCCCTCACCGATACCGCTGGGCTTGCGTCGCTGAGCGGATGGCAATTGGCGATTTGGAGCTTGGATATCAGATAGTTGAGCACCTGAGCCGGGGTATGGTATCCCATATCGCTGAGTTTGCGGTATTCATCCGCAGCCTTTCTGCCGATCGGGAGGGGAGGAGATCCTTCCCCGAGATCAAGTATCTCCGCGGCATCTTTTTCCGTGATGCCTGGCCAAGCCAGCCTGGCGATCTGACCTTTCAAAGCGGTCTGGAACGCGTATGCCTTGCCGTCCTCGGTCACCACGCAGTAATTCAATATGGGCTGGAGGTAGCTCTTCAGAAGCTCTCTTCCTTTCTTGAATTCCTCCGCTCTCGTCTTCGGATACGACATCCTCTCGTAGATGTCTTCCAATTGGTTCAGATTGCTGTCCGCGTCATAGCGCACGTTCTCGTCGAACGCATTCTTCTCGGCGTTCCATCTGTTCTTGGCGGCTTCGATGGCTTTCTCAAGGGCCTGGTCGTTGTATTCGCTCTCTTTGTATGGATTGATTCCGAGGAGCTGGCAGTAGCACCCGGTCATGTCCTCATTCTCCGTTCGGGTCTCTGAGGCTCATGCTTTCGGTTCTGATGGCGGTGGCGATAGTCTGGAACGTGTGGCCCAGCCTGTCGATCGTAGTGTAAAGCGCGCCCCTCTCCACAGTCGAGATCTGTCTGAGGAATCCTTCGTTGGCTTCGCCGAAACCGATGGCAAAGATGGGCATACCGACTTTGCGGGCCTCGCCGATGGCTTCATCTTTTTTCTCCCATTCCCCGTCGGTGACGGTCACGATGATTCCCATCCTGCCTTCTTCCTCGGCCACGGATTTGGCGAGGCCGAGGGGGATCGCCCTGGTGCCTCTGCCCATATCTTTGGCTCTGGTCTTTTCCAGCGCGCTTTTGAATTTCCCGAGGTCTTTGGTCAGTTCGCAGAGCACGCTCATGGAATCGCCGAACCCTATGAGGGAGAAGTAGTTGTTTTCGGTGCCGAGGCTGTCGACGAATTGGATGATGGAATTCTTGGCTTCATCGAGAGGGATGGCTCCGCTGTCCCTGTCCTTGAACGTCATGCTTCTGGACAGGTCGAGGCAGACCACGATGTTCTTCTCAGTGTTGTTCTGGGAGGCCCTTTCGGAAGGCCTTCCCTCGATCCAGCCGATGTCAGGAAGCGATTTGGCGGTCACGTTCAGGGGTTTCCCATCGCTGTCCGCGGTGATTTTGACGACGCCGTTCTCATCGTAGCTGTACGTAACGTTGATGACTACCCCATTGCCATCGTTCCTGAATCCGTTGATCACTGCTTCGGTGACCACGACGCATTCGGTGGGGTCGGTCGATTCCCCTTGCAACGCGTAGACTTCGATGTAATTCGCCCTGTTGCCTTTCTCCAGCTTGAAGGATTTGGTCGCTTCGAATGGGATCTTGGAGTTTTTGGGGATTATTATCTCGTTGATGAACCTGTCCTCGTTCTCTTTTATGGACAGTGCTCCGAGGCTGTGGGACGTGATGTCATGCAGGATGGGTTTGTCGGTGAGCCCCTCACGGAAATGATCCGCATCGATGGCGGCTCCTTTGGCGACCGCCAATTCCATGTCGGGATGGTGGACTATGTTGCACGGCGTGTTCTCTTCCAAGAACTCTTGGATGATAGGCATTCTGCTGGATCCGCCGATGAGAAGGATCTCGTCGATGTCCTGCCATTTGAGTCCCTTCGCGCTGAGGGCTTCTTCGCACAGCTCTTTGGTGAGCTGCATGAGGTGCATCGTCGCATCGCGCAGTTCGTCCCTCGTGATGTTATAGCTCCCTTTCTTGCCTTCATATTCGATCTGGAACATGGCGTTCTTGGCCGAGGAAAGCTGTTTCTTCACCTTCTCGGCGGTGGCCATCAGCACATTGCGGAAGTTCTTGTCGTCGAACGGGTTGACGCCGTATTCGGCAAAGAACCTCCTGCAGGCGATCGCAGCAAGCTCGGCGTCCCAATCCTTGCCTCCCAGGCTGTGGTTGCCGTTGGTGGATATGACCTCTGTCTTCCCATTCTCGAAGTGGATGATGTTGGTGTCGAAAGTCCCTCCTC
Source organism: Candidatus Methanomethylophilaceae archaeon (assembly GCA_017524805.1). Lineage (NCBI taxonomy): Archaea > Methanobacteriati > Thermoplasmatota > Thermoplasmata > Methanomassiliicoccales > Methanomethylophilaceae > Candidatus Methanomethylophilaceae archaeon. The sequence goes on along the minus strand of JAFXUX010000009.1, from coordinate 41,243 downwards.
CGAGGTCATACACCATGATGGTCTTCCTCTCGAAATGGTTGTAGCCATAATAGAGCGCCGCAGATGTCGGCTCATTGAGCAGTCTGAGGACTCTGACTCCGCACTCTTCGCCCGCTTTTTTGGTGGCTATCCTCCGGGATTCGTCGAAATAGTGCGGAACGGTGATGACGACTTCCGTAATCTTCTCTCCGATGCGGTCCTCCGCCTCCTTGATCATTTCCTTGAGGAGGATCGCTGACAGCTCTTCTGCGTCGTATTCCTCGCCATTTCCGCATATCAACGGGGAATCGTCGCCCATACGGGATTTGAATGCGGTAATCCCGTTGCCCGTCCCATCCGCGATTCTGGCGTACGCTTCATTTCCCACAAGGATTTTGCCCTCGCTGAAGCATACAGCGGACGGCGTCAGCTCGCTGTCGTAGCTATTCTTGATAATTTCGGGCCTCCCGTTCTTCATAATAGCTATCAATGAGAACGTCGTTCCTAAGTCAATCCCAGCCCTTCTGCCCATGTTTGCCCATATACAAATTGGTAATTTAAACCTTAGTTAATGCAGAAATCGAAGTTAAAATCGCATTTTCTGATCACTGGGAAAGTGTCATTTTATGTCATCTGCAGTGATGAGCTGCGCGTTTTGCCGGCGCTCGATGTTTTTCAGGAACTCTGAAGCAAGAGGGTTTCCGGCCGCCGCCGCTTTGCCGAAGTATTCGAGCCCTTTTTGCGGGTCTTTCTCGGTTCCCAAGCCTTCCATCAGCATCCGTCCGACCATGAAAAGCGCATCCCCTTCGTTGGTTTCCGAGACTTCTTTGTAGAGAGAGAACGCCTTTTTCAAGTCTTTTTTCACGCCATTTCCTTCATAATAGAGAGTTCCGAGGTTGAATTTGGCCGCCGCAAGGCCTGCGTCCGCCGCCATTTCGTACCATTTCGCGGCCGGCATGTCGTCATCGCTGGTTTTCCCTTCTTGGGCAAGCAATCCCATTTTGAATTGGGCTTCGGGGACTCCTTTGAATGCGGCTATCCTGAACAGGCGAAGGGCTTCTTTATCGTCTATTTCGGCGGCGATCCCATCCGAAAGCATGCATCCGAGTTTGAAGCAGGACATCGGGTCTCCGGCATCTGCGCTCAGGCGGCAATATCTGAGCCCTTTCTCAGCGTCGACCTCCCCTCCGTATCCGCACATGCATATATCTGATATCTCGGGGTACGCTTCTTCCATCCCCGCTTCAGCGGCTTTTTCGAACCACATCCTGCAGAGTTCGGGATTCTCCTCATGGCCTCCGGCCCCGGAGAAAAGCATCCCCAGTCTGTACATGGATGGCGGGTGCCCCGCTTCCGCCGCCGCCAAATAAAGCTCTTCCGCGGCCGCCGGGTCGGGCTCTTCCAGCTGTCCGGACATTTTCATCTCAGCTATGCCGAAGAATGCGTTCGGGAAACCGCTCTTCGCAGCCTCGGAGAACAATTCGAGCGATCTTTGGGGGTCGTCGCAGAAGCATTCCGCCGCTTTGCGGCACAGTTCGGCAGGGTCTTGCATGCCGTCTGAAGTGCGGAGCCAGTTTAAGGAAGCATCGGAACCAAGGTTACTTGAATGAAACGGATGATCACCAGGATATGATCAAAGGGCCCTTGGTGAAGATCGCTTTCGTTTTGGCGGCGATTCTCATGGTGATGTCGTTAGTCATAGTTTGGAAGCCTGAATATATCGGAATCATAGGCGCTCTGTCCGGAATAGTTGCCGTGGCGGTCATTGCGGTTCTGTTGGTCATGCTCATCCGCATGAGGAAGGTGTGAGATGCCAGACGAGCGGATGGAATGCGAATGCCATGAGATCCACGGCGACGCCGTGTGCCGCGCGAAATCATTCATCATGGATCAGAGGGATGGAGCCGATCTATCGGATTTTTTCAAGCTGTTCGCCGACGGCACAAGGCTGAGGATATTGCTGGCGCTGGACAAGGAAGAGCTTTGCGTCTGCGATCTCTGCGAGGTCTTGGACATGAACAAATCGGCGGTATCCCATCAGCTCCGCGTGCTCAAGGATGCCCATCTGGTATCTTCAAGGAAAGAGGGTCGCAACGTATTTTACTCGCTATGCGACGACCATGTTAGGATAATAATCGAGACGGCCGCGGAGCACATCTCGGAAAAGGATTGATCTCAGTATACCTGGCTGAATTCTGATTTGGGTTCTCCGCACGTGGGGCATACCCAGTCGTCGGGAAGGTCGGCGAATTTGACGCCTTCTTTGTCTTCGTCGTAGATGTATCCGCAAAGTCCGCATTTGAACTTCATGGTATCCGGTAAGTTGCGTGCGCATATACGTTTATGGGATTCTGAGGATCGAGGCTCTGTTATACCCTTCCGTCCTTTCTCCGACGAACATGTAATTGCTGGTAGTCTCGCAGAAATAGTACTTGGGGCCCTCTCCGTCTATCTGATAATAGACGCCGCCCTCAACATCATCCAGCGCGATCCCGGCGGCCGCGTGCCCGGTGTCGTATTCCCATCCATCGAAAATCAGAAGGACTACGTCGTACCCCATAAGCTTCATGAGCGAGCAGTAAAGGCAGGATGTATCCTCGCAATCCCCGCTCCTGTCAAGGATGGTTTCCAGCGGGTATTTCCAGTACTCCGCGCGGCCGTTGTAATCGGAATCCAGCTGATAGTCTGTATAGCGCTGTACGAATTTCAGCACGTATTCGGCCCGTTCGAGATCGCTCATTCCGGCGGTGTTGTTCCACAGGGCTTCCGCCAGATTCTTCATGGACTCCGAGGAGTATTCAACGAAACTTATCCTGCCAGATTCGGTGGTCGTGGCCCTGTTGGATTGGGATTCCCTGAACGATTTCAGCTCATCATAGGATACTTTCCATTCTATCGTCTCGAATGATGTCAGCGAGTATGTTCCGCTCCCAAAGGCGTCAGCAGGTCTGCGCAGGTTTTCCCAGCAGTATGTGCGGGTGAAATCCCCCTCTATCTCGGAGATGATCGTCTCGGAACGGGGGTTACCTTCGGAGTCAGTTCCCTTCAGCGTTATGCTGTATTTTCCAGGAATCAGATCGGCATAGCCTTCCGAAGCGTCTTTGTAGGTTTCGATATAGTTCTTGGTGTACGCATCCGACAGAATGACAACGGAATCATTCAGATTCTTGCAGTCGAAATTCCATGTCAGCCTGTCGCTCCCGGAGAAATAATCGCTGTCGCTTCTGGCGACCATCTTCGTGTCCGCGGTCGCTGTGAATGAGCATTGCCAATCCTTCGTCATCAGGTCTGTCCCGTCCACGTACCAGCCGGTGAAGGACACGCCTTTCCTGCAGACGAAAGCTTCCAGGGAGACCTCATCGCCGATCTTGTACGTTCCCCCCACTGTGGCCAGCAGACCTTCGGAATGGGAGACCTCTATGAACGCTCCCCTTTCGCTTCTGGCATACAGCTTCTCTTTCGTGGCCAAGAACGTATATGATTTGTCGGGAGATTTCAGCTCCCCGTCTTCTCCGTACCAGCCATCGAATAGGTATCCGTTTTTCACGACGGCCGTAACAGTGACGGTCTCCGATTGGCGATAGTGTCCCGTGCCATCGATGCGCTCAATGCCGTCGTCGCTTTCGACATCAAGATCGAATCCGATATACGACTCGGGGTAGACCACCAAGCAAAGCGCCGCTAGAATGCACAATAGCGCTACTATGGTCAAGTTGATGGCGGAAGACTTGGAGACCATTTCGAATATAATAGGCTCTGAACGTTAATAATCTATTTCAGGAGTCCATCCGTCAATCAGCGCCGCAATCATCTTTCGATTTCGCAGATATCCAAACGTTTTCCTGAAATGAAAAAAAGGTTTTCCGGCGGAGCAATCTCCCGCCGGTATTGGATGGGGCTCAGCTCTCCCGTTCTTTCTCGCAGCAATCGGGAAGATCCACGTTCGAGCCGGAGCATCTGTTGCATCTGCCGCATCCGCAGCCGCAATCGCTTATGCCTTTGCGTTTGTTGCCGATCAGATGCGCCAACGCCGCCGCGATGACCAGTGCTATAAAAGCCGCCAGAGCCAAGCTTATGGCGTTCATTCCGGAGCCCTCTCGTTTTCTTTGCTGAGCTGTCTGAACGGATCCTTTGCCCAGAGCAGATAGATCAGGATGGCGACGTTGATTATGCACAGCACGCAGGATAGGATTCCCGTGTCCTCGCCGCAGATCAGGCCAGCGACCACATAGACTATGACGGATATGAGATACGCCAGGACGCACTGGTATGCGACGGCGAACCCGGTGCTCTTCCAGGTTCCGAGTTCCCTGTGCATGGCTCCGATCGCTGCGAAGCATGGGGCGCAGAGCAGGTTGAACGTCAGGAACGACAGCCCGCCCGCGCTTCCGAGCGCCGCCGCAAGGAGGTCCCAGATTTCTTCTCCCTCATCTCCGATCTCCTCGAGCCCAAACAGCGTGCCCATGGTGGCGATGAGATTCTCTTTCGCAACGAGGCCGGTTATGGTTGCCACGGAGAACTCCCAGTTTTCTCCCCATCCCAGAGGGATGAATATGGCGTGGATCGCGCCTCCGATGGAAGCCAGCATGGAGTCTCCGATGTCGACCATGTGGAGGCCGATATCGTAGCTGGCGAGGAACCAGATGAGTATAGATGACAGAAGGATGATCGTTCCGGCTTTTTTGACGAATGCCCAGACCCTGTCGAAGACTGTTTTCAGGAAGCTGAAAAGCTGAGGCCAGTGGTAAGGCGGAAGCTCCATGATGAACGGGGCGGGAGTCCCGGAGAATCTCCTGAGTTTTTTGAGGATGACCCCGGATATTATCACGGCCACGATCCCTAGCACATACGAGAACACCCCGATGAGTGCGCTGCCGCCGAAGAGGGCCCCGGCAATCATGGCGATGACCGGCAATTTGGCTCCGCATGGCATGAACGTGACGGTCATCGCGGTGATGCGCCTGTCGCTTTCGCTTTCGATTGTCCTGGTGGACATGACTCCGGGGATACCGCACCCAGTGCCCACGAGAAGAGGTATGAATGATTTCCCTGAGAGGCCGAAATACCTGAACACGCGGTCCATAACGAAAGCTACACGGGCCATGTACCCGATCTCTTCCAAGAGTACCAGGCATACGAACAGGACTATCATCTGAGGGAGGAATCCCAGCACGGCTCCCACTCCGCCTATTATTCCATCGACGAGAATCCCCTGGATCCAGGGCTCCACGCCGTTCTCTTCGCACCATGAGCCGACGTTCTCTCCAAGCTCTCCGAACCAGTCGTTGAGCCATCCGGTAGCGAAAGCTCCGGGAGAAGTTCCCCAATCCCCGTCATACATCGCAATCATGTAAACGAGCGCGATCACCGCGATGAAGATCGGTATTCCCAGCCATCTGTTGGTGACGATGCGGTCGATGCGGTCCGAGAGGGTCCCTCTCTCATCCCGAGGCGCGCGCTCGACGGTTTCGGAGATGAATTCGGAGATGAAATCGTATCTTCCATCGGCGATTATAGAATCCATCGAGTCGTCGTATTTCTTTTCGACCGCTTCGATCTGAGAGGATATCCCGTCTTTTAGGCCGGGGAATTTCTCGGCCACGCTGGAATCGTCTTCGAGAAGTTTGAACGCGTAGAATCTGAGGTTTTCGTCCGGAACTTTGCCTTTGAGAGCTTTTTCGGCTTCGGAGACTGCCGTCTCGATGCTATCCTCATATTTCGGTGGCGTCGGTCTGATCTTGGAATCGGCGACTTCATGGACTTTCTTGACGAGCTCATCTATCCCAGTCTTTTTTGCCGCTGAGATGGGTACTACAGGGACTCCAAGGCGCTTGGAAAGCCCATGTACGTCTATTTTGTCCCCGAATCTTTCGATCTCATCCATCATATTCAGCGCGACCACCATGGGGGTGCCCATTTCGATCAGCTGAAGTGTGAGGAAGAGATTCCTCTCTAAGTTGGTGGCATCGACGATGTTTATTATCGCATCAGGTTTCTCATCGATGATGAAATTCCTGCTGACCATCTCTTCCGGTGAGTAGGGTGACATCGAATAGATCCCGGGCAAATCCACTAATTGTGAGTCCGTACCGCGGATTTTGCCCGTTTTTTTATCGATTGTCACGCCTGGCCAGTTTCCGACGCGCTGGGATGCTCCTGTCAGCGCGTTGAACAGCGTGGTCTTCCCGCAATTGGGATTTCCAGCCAAAGCTATGACATAACTCATTTCTATCCCTTTCAAATCCAGAATGGCAAAAAAATGCGGAGATTCACTCGATTTCTACCATTTCTGCGTATTCTTTTCTTAGGCTGAGTTCATACCCTCTCAGAGTGATCTCAACCGGGTCCCCCAGAGGCGCCACTTTGCGAACGTAGATCGGGCAGCCCTTCGTGATGCCCATATCCATGATGTGCCTTCTGACAGCGCCTTCGCCTCTGATTTTCACCACCGTCACGGTGGATCCTATTTCGGCCTCTTTCAACGTCCTCATTTTTATCAACTCGTAGGGCAGCACATTATTTTCGAGGCGACTTTCGAATCAATGGCTATTTTTGAGCCTTTGATGTCGACGATTACATTGCCATTGGTGGTGCTGATGGCTATGACTTTGGTGCCAGCCAGAAAACCGAGCTCTGCTAGGTGCCTTTTTATTTCCTCGGTACCCGAAATACGGACGATCTCGCCTTTTTCGCTTCTTTTCATGAAAGAAAGAGGTACTGCGGGACAATTCCTGGCGGTCTCGCTTTCGCATGCGCTGCTTGGACTCATAATTAGGTAATCCTAAATTTAGTATTTATAATTTAGTTATTCCAAAACAATTTTAGACCTGTCTACAAAATGCAATCATGGGTTTCCAGTTTTTTTGGGAACGGGTCCGTCAGCAACCCGAATATATTCTTTTGCAGAATCCCCGGCGGATGATGGGGTTCGCCCTGCGATTGTTCGCGCATCAAAATCCAAATTGGTTCCGGCTGCCGTTTTAACGCTCAAAATGCAGCATACTTTATAACAGGTCAAACTCTGGCATACCTCATGAAGGCAGACATCGAAATCGCCCAAGAGGCGACCGCCAAACCGATCAAGGAGATAGCGAGCAAAATAGGGCTTTCAGAGGATGAAATCGTTCCCTACGGGAAATACATCGCCAAAGTACCCTTGAACGTTATCGACAAGTATAAAGACCGCAAAAATGGGAAGCTGATCATGGTTACTGCCATAACCCCCACTCCGGCGGGAGAAGGCAAGACCGTCACAACCATCAGCCTCATCCAAGGTCTCGGCTACTTGGGCAAGAACGTTGTCGGCGCGCTCAGGGAGCCCTCAATCGGACCGACTTTCGGTGTTAAAGGAGGCGCGACCGGAGGCGGATATGCTCAGGTTTATCCCATGTGGGACATCGATCTCCATTTCACCGGAGACATCCATGCCGTCACCGCGGCGCACAACCTCCTGTCGTCCATCATCGACAACCAGCTGGTCAGAGACAATCCTCTGAACATCGATCAGACCAAAATCGTCCTAAAGAAGGCTATGGACATCAATGCCAGAGAGCTCAGGAATATCGTGGTAGGCCTCGGCAACGACAGGACCTTGGGCGGCGTTCCCCACGAGACCGGATTCCTCATCACGTCCGCCTCCGAGATCTCGGCCATTCTGGCTCTCTCCACCGATCGCGAGGATCTCAGGCGCAGGTTGGAGAACATGGTCGTCGCATATACCTATGACAGCAAACCCGTCACCGTGAAGGATCTCGGCTGCGTGGGCGCTTTGATGGTTCTTCTTAAGGATGCCATAAGCCCCAACCTCGTCCAGACGCTAGAAGGGCAGCCCGTTTTCGTCCATGGGTTTCCGTTCGCCAACATCGCCCACGGTACCAACAGCCTCATCGCCACAAAGGCCGCTCTGAAGCTTGGGGATTATGTCATCACCGAGGCTGGATTCGCGTCCGATCTCGGCGGCGAGAAATTCATGGATATCGTCTGCAGGCAGGGCGGGATATCGCCTGATTGCGTCGTAATAGTCGCATCCATCAAAGCGCTGATGACCCACGGAGGCGGCATTCTGGAAGACGAGTCCACTCTCACTTTGGATACGCTCAGGAAAGGACTCTGCAACCTCGACAAGCACATTGAGAACATGTCCTATTACGGGGTCCCGATCGTGGTGTCGATCAACCACTTCGCCCAGGATAAGCCGGAAGAGATCGAGCTCCTCCGTACCCACTGCAAAGAGGCGGGCGTAAGGGTCGCGTTCTCGGACGGTTTCATCGAGGGCGGCAAAGGCGGCGTCGATCTGGCCAACGCAGTGATCGAAGCTGTCGAGATGCCGAAGAAGTTCGAGTTCCTTTATGATCTCGGCGCTCCGGTCAAAGAGAAGATCGAGACCGTGGCCAAGAAGATCTATGGGGCCGATGGCGTCGTATATTCGGCGGCGGCCGAAAAAGCGCTCAAGACTATAGTCGAGAACGGGTATGGAAATCTTCCTGTCTGCATCGCGAAGACTCAGGCTTCGCTTTCCGACGATTCCAAGGTCAAAGGGGCTCCAAAAGGATGGAAGCTCAACGTCAGGGAGGTTTGGCTGTCGGCAGGAGCCGGATTCATAGTTCCGGTGTGCGGGACTCTCACTCTGATGCCCGGGCTCCCCAAAGTGCCGGCGGCCATGAGGATGGACCTCAACCCGGACGGAAGCATAGTCGGGCTCAAGTGAGTCCGCAAACGGAGGGGCACCCCCTCTCCCACTTTATTGTCCGGCCTCATGGAAGAGGTCTTTTCCCGTCGCCTATATCGTAGCACTATTGGCCCCTTTCCTTGTTGGCGCGGACCCCATCGCCATTCGTGTAGATATTGCCGAGAAGGGTGTTCGCTCCCAGGTGGCCCCTTGCCGCCGCCAATTCTAGCCAGTTCTTCATGGATCCGGGATCTTTCTTGCATCCGTACCCAACTCTGTATAGCTGGCCGAGAATGAATTGGGCTTCGGCGTCCGTATGTTCGGCCGCCCTTTTGATCCATTTGAATGCGTTCTCCGGGTTTTCGACCGTTCCCACGCCCTCCAAGTACATGAGCCCTATCTGGAGCTGAGCGCGATGGTCATTCTCGTTGTTATGGGCCGCTTCCTTGAACAAGGCCATGGCTTTGAACGCGACTTTGAAAGTCCCTATGCCGTTCAGATACATGAGGCCGAGATAATAGGCGGAGTTGGGGTTGCCCAATTCATAGGATTTTTCCATGTGCTCGAAGGCTTTCGAATCGTTCTTTTCGGTGCCGTATCCATAAAGATACATTATTCCGAGGAAAAACTGGGCTTCGGACGAATTCTCGCATTCTTCATCTGAGAATGTTTTGAAAGCGAATTCATAGCTGCCGCTGATTCTGTTGAGAATTATGGATGCAGCCTTCTTCCTGGCCTCCATTTTTTCTGGCGGCAACTCCATTTCGCTTCCATAAGTCATATGCGATGATGCACTTATGGCTTTCTTCGCTGGAGGAAGCATTTTCCTGGGTTCTTGGTTTCCGCAGTCCCTATCGCTTTCCCCGAAACCGCTGCGATCGGCGGCCCCTTCACGCCTCGGCAATCTGAAACCAGGAAGTTCTCTTCCAGGGAACCCGATTTTCCTCGTATATGTCGAATTCTCAGCGTAGGTTTCTCCCATGATTCAAACCAGGTGGAAAGCGTATTTAAGACTGAGAAAGGGAGGGGTGCCCGAAAGTGACATATTATTCCGAGCCAGATCGTCGGCGGCAGACTGTTCCCAGACATTTTTGTAGATTTAATATAGGGATTTATGCATAAAGATGGGCATGTCCGAAAAAATGGTCTCCCAAGATGGCTACTATATGCCGTCGCGCGGCCTCATGGATTGTGGCTCCGTCTCATACGATCTCAAGGGTGCCGCCGCAGAGGCCGAACGCGGCGCGGGGGAAGCCATACCGGACGCCCAGTATCTTCATGCCCTTTTCCTTTATACCGGGGCCGCCAACACAATCGTAGACAAGAAAACCGCAGGGGAATTGTTCGCTCTTGCCGCGTCATCCGGGTCCAAAGAAGCCGCGATCGTCGTTTCCGAGCTTTCCAAGAATCCGGAGGATGTGATGGACAGGCTTCTTGCGCTCAGGCTGAGCGGCGAGCAGAGGGATCCAGATTCCTGCTCCGAATTGTTTGCGATGTATGACAAAGGGACATCGGAAGTTAAGAAAAACCATGCAGAGGCCGTGAGATGGTATACTGTATGCGCAGAGGACGACAACCCGGCCGCGCAGAGCGCCATCGGTTTCATGTATCTCATGGGGAAGGGGATCCGCAAGGACCGTGAGAAAGCGGTCTACTGGCTTCAGAAAGCTGCTGACAATGGTTCCGCTTCTGCTATGTATCATCTCGGGCAGATGTATGACAGAGGCCTCTGCGACACCGCGCCCAATCTCTCCAAGGCCATGGAATGGTACGTCCGCGCGTCCGAGGCAGGAGATCCCGAGGCGCAGTTCAACGCGGCTTGCGTTTATTCCACACCCGGAAACAAGTTCACAAACCCTTCCAAAGGCATGGATTATTTCTTGAAGGCCGCCGAGCAAGGCCATGCTGAAGCCCAGTATCAGGTCGGCCTTTCGTACGCCTACGGGGATGGGTTGAAGAGGGATCCAGAATTGGCGGTCAAATGGCTGGAAGAATCCTGCGAGAACGGATTCCAGCAGGCGATGACGGATTACGCCAAGCTGTGTCTGGACGGGCAGCTGGTCCCCCAGGATTTCGAGAAGGCCGCTCATTGGTTCACCGTCGCGTCGGACAGATGCAACGGCTATGCAAAATATGCTCTCGGATGCATGTACGGCAACGGCATGTATTTCGAAAGGGACGACGCCAAAGCATTCGAGTTCTTCAAGGACGCCGCCGAGATGAGCGAGCCGAATTCTCAATACGCTTTGGCTTGCTTCTATCACGACGGCCGCGGGACGGACAAGGATGATGAGCAAGCCGCGGTCTGGTTCGATCAGGCGTCCGATCAAGGCCACCCCGCAGCCAAAGCTTTCATCGGTATGATGCGCATCACCGGCCGCGGAGTTCCACAAGATATAAAGGCCGGTCTGGAAGATCTGAACGAAGCCGCCGAATCGGATTTCCCGGATGCCGATTTCTATCTGGGTCAGCTCTATTATGAGGGCGAATACGTCAAAAAGGATCTCGGCAAAGCTAAGAAGCATCTGACCAGAGCGATGAAGAAAGGCGACCCTGATGCCGCTGCATTGCTCAGCAAAATCAAGTCGGAGAGGAAACGTTGGTGAGAGAGCCTATATTCCGCGCCGCCGAGCTGGGCGATCCTTATGCGTGCCTTGGAGTCGCATATTACTATCAAGAAGGCATCGGCGTTGACCAGAACATCGACAGCGCAGTCTCGTGGTATGAGCGCGCCGCTTCCGGCGGATGCCCCAGAGCCCATTGGGAATTGGCAAAGCTTTACCTGAACGGGGATCTGATCCCCCAGGATATCGCGAAATACATGGGTCATCTCATGTCCGCATCGGAGATGGGGAATATGGACGCCCAGTATGCCATCGCATGCGAGTACCGTTCCGGAAGGATCGTGGAGCGCGACGATTCCCTGGCTCTGTCGTGGTTCAGGGCGGCGGCCACAAAAGGGCACATACTGGCCAAATTCATGGTCGGATATCTTCTGCAGTCCGCATCCGACGTCCAATCGTCGGCCGAAGATTCGGAGATGTGGTTCTCATCCGTCTCTGTCTCCGGGGATGCCGACATATTCCTGGACATAGGCTTGGATTATGAGTACGGTTTGAACGGGATATCCAAGAATGTCAGCGAAGCCCTGAGATGGTATCAGCACGGGGCTGATATGGGCCATGAGAAATGCATCATGTGTCTCTCCCGCGCATCTCTGGGTGAATCCGAGTCTTACGAGTCCAGAATGAACGCGATAAGCAGCACCGGCGTCCAGAAGGAGACCGACCTCATGTCGTTCTACATGAATCAGGCAGATGAGGCGCTGGCTTCCGGTGATGAGGTCGCGGCTTTCAAGCTTTTCAGTTCCGCAGCCGAGCTCGGAGAGCCCGACGCGCTGTTCGCGATCGCGATGATGTATCACCAGGGAATCTGCGTCAGACGCAGCGACAGCAAATCTCTGGATCTTCTAACCCGCGCGGCGGCGGCAGGCTCCTGCGATGCCCAATTCACGCTCGGCAAGGTATACGACAGCGACCGTTATCCGAGGGATGAGGCGTTGGCCATCAGATACTACGCCCAGGCAGCCGCGAACGGATTCCTGGCCGCATTCTATTATCTCGGCCGCTACGTGGACCATCCGGAGGTATACGTCCGCAGGGTCAGGGGGCATTGAGATGTCTTTCGAAACGGTTCTGAACGCCGCCAGAGAGGGCGATCCGGATGCCCAGGTCGCCATGGGATATCTGTTCTACAGAGGGGACGGCGTCGGGATGGACCGCAGGGAGGCGGCAAGATGGTTCGGGCTGGCCGCGGACCAGGGCAACGCCGAAGCCATGTGCAATCTGGGACATATGAGAGCCCATGGCGAGGGGATACGCGCGGATCTGGATAAGGCGATGGAACTGTACAGGAAATCCGCCGAGCTCGGATACCCGCCGGCAATGTTCAATCTCGGCTTCATGCTCACCGACGTGGAAGGCATCGAGCAGGATTGGGCCGAGGGGTACGAATGGTATTCTAAGGCCGCAGAGGCAGGCAATCTGATTGCGGCATATCGCGTGGCTGTCATGGACGAGGAAGGCCGCGGCGTTCCCGTAAATTACGCCAAGGCGGCAGAAGGGTATGACCTATGTCTCACCCACGGGTATCCCAAGGGAGGCTACAGATTGGGGATGATGCATCTGAACGGCAAGGGATTCCCGAAGAACCCGGATAAAGCGTCGAAATACTTCTCAAAAGCCGCAGATCTGGGCTTGGACGAAGCCATGCTGATGCTGGGGAAGATGTCCATGTCCGGGGAGGGCATGGTTCTCAGCCTTCGCAACGCGGAGAAATGGCTCAAGAAAGCCGCGGGCCGCGGAAATGCGGAGGCAGCAGAGCTGCTGACAGAGATAAGGAAGGCGTCCCGATGAGGATGAACGGATATCAGAAAGAGAACATTTTCAGGCTGCTGTCCACGATCAAGGAAAGGAGCCCCTTTTACGCCAAGAAATACGAAGGCATCGACGTGTCGTCCATGTCCACCCAGGAGGAGTTCGAGACGCTCCCGTTCACCGATAAAGGCGATCTCCGCGAGGCATATCCGCTGGGTCTCGCCGCGGTGCCCGAGAGGGACATTGTGAGGATACACTCCTCTTCCGGAACCACAGGGACGCCAGTTGTGATCCCTTACACCAGAAGGGACGTCGAGGACTGGGCGGTCATGTTCGAGCGGTGCTACAGGATGGCTGGCGTGACGGAGAACGACCGCATCCAGATAACCCCCGGTTACGGCCTTTGGACGGCCGGGATAGGATTCCAAGCGGGATGCGAGAGGCTGGGAGCAATGGCCATCCCTATGGGCCCCGGGAATACCGAGAAGCAGCTCCGCATGATGAAGGATATGAAGACGACCGTGATCACCGGGACGTCCTCTTATGCCCTTCTGCTTTCGGAGGAGATCGAGAAGCGCGGGATCAGGGATGAACTGTTCCTGAAAAAGGGAATAATCGGATCCGAACGTTGGGGCGAGAAGATGAGGCAGAGCATCGCCGAAAGCCTCGGCGTGGATTTCTACGACATCTACGGCCTCACCGAGATTTACGGCCCAGGAATCGGCATAAGCTGCGATTATCGCAACGGCATCCATATGTGGGACGATTACGTCTATTTCGAGATAATCGACCCCAACACCGGCGAAATCCTTCCTGATGGGGAGACCGGCGAGCTTGTGATAACGGCTTTCAGGAAGGAAGGCGCCCCATTGATAAGGTACAGGACGCATGATCTCACCAGGATCATCCCCGGAGAATGCCCTTGCGGCTCCAGATTCCCGCGCATAGACATCATCGTCGGAAGGACCGACGACATGGTCAAGGTCAAAGGGGTCAACATGTTCCCCGCGCAGTACGATGAGGCCATATCCGCCTTGGACGGCGCCACCGGGGAATACCAGGTCATGATCGACCATCTCGAAGGGAAGGACATGATCACGCTGTATTTCGAGACCGATCGCCAGGAAGATTCCCGCGCCGAGCTCGAACGCGAAATGACGGCCCTGATAAAATCGCGCATAGGCGTGACCGTGGCATCGAAAGCCGTCGATGTCGGATACCTTCCCCGCTCAGAGAAGAAAACCAATAGATTCTTCGACAACAGGTATTGAGATGCGCGAATTGGATGTGATGCAAACCGCCATAATGGAGGCGGCGAAGATTGTCGGTTCGGGCGACCGGGAAGCCAAGACCAAGGCAAATCCTCATGGAGTATTCGATGTGGTGACAGAGTCGGATGTATCGGCTGAGAATGTTATCATAGACAGAATACGGTCAGAGTTTCCCGAAGACACCATAATCTCGGAGGAGACCAACCCGGACGCCAGGATATCCGGGCGGTCTTGGGCCATCGATCCCATAGACGGCACCATGAATTTCTCGCGGGGAATCCCTCTCTATGGCATTCAAGCCGTCTTTCTTGAGGGAGGAGTCCCGAAAGCGGCGTCGATCTATCTGCCGGAATTCGGGGAGATGTTTTCCGCATCCGAGGACGGCGCTTTCCTCAACGGGAAGCCGATTGCCGTCGCTTCCGCTCGCCCTCTGAGCCAGTGCCTGATTTCGACGGGCGATTACAGCAGGAAGTCAGACGCCTTCAGGAAAGCCCAGGCGGCAGTCCTTTCCGAGTGCTACGGTTCCGTCGCCAGATTCAAAATGTTCGGTGCGGCCTGCGTCGATTTCTCGTATCTGGCTAGCGGAAGAACCGATGCTCATATACGCTTCACGAACAAGATATGGGATTTTCTCCCGGGGCTGTTCATAGCGGAAAAAGCCGGGGCCGTTTATGACCGCCATCTGCTGGATGATCACCGCATCCTGATCATGTGCTCTTCCCCGGAGGTATTGGCAGAGGCCAAAGCGGAGATCCTGCCGGCCATCCTTTCAGCCATGGGCCTCTGAGGTTCATCTGTTTTTGCCGCCGACCATCACGAGATAGGCCAGAAGGGCTTCCAGCTGGATCTTCTCGTTGCTGCCTTCGACTATGCGGAATTCGATCTCGCCGGTCTTGTCGATGAGCCTGACCTTCTCGGAGCCGGTGAGGCTGAGGTCGAAGAACGTCGAATAGATCTGCTTGATTATGTCCTGGCCGGAAAGGCCGAATTCTATCATCGTGTTGTCCAGCATATCGCGCGCTTTGACGAAATTGCCGGCGAGAGCTGTCTCCAAAATATTCCTGACCGCTTCGGGGTTGGCCATGCCGGTGGTCTGATAGATGATGTCCAGATCTATCTTTTTGCCGAGGGATGCGGCGACCTGGAGCGAATTGACCGCGCGTCTCATGTCCCCCCTGGCTACCACGACGAGCCCTTTGATTGCGTCGTCATCGATATCGACGCCTTCTTTCTCGATTATTTTCCTGAGGAATCCCTCGACATCGGCGGCGGTCAGCGGCTTGAATCTGAACACGGCGCATCTGGACTGGATCGGGTCGATGATTTTGGACGAATAGTTGCATGAGAGGATGAAACGGCAGATTCCGGAGTATTTCTCCATGGTCCTTCTCAGGGCGGCCTGGGCGTCCGAAGTCAGCGCATCAGCCTCGTCCATGAAGATGATCTTGAACTCCGCCCCACCGATCGGGGCCGTCCTGGCGAATTCCTTTATCTTCCCGCGGACGACGTCTATCCCTCTTTCGTCGGAGGCGTTGAGCTCTATGAAATTGCCCTTCCACTCCCCTCCGAACATCTCTCTCGCGAGAGCCAGGGAGCAGGTCGTCTTTCCGGTCCCTGCAGGTCCAGTGAACATAAGATGCGGCATATTCCTCGAGGCGACGTACGCTTTCAGCCTTTCGGATACGTGCTTCTGCCCAACTACCTCGTCCAGGTTTTTGGGCCTGTATTTCTCCGTCCAAATCTCGTTCATTGCGACCGTCTGAGGATAATGAAACATCCGTTATACGGTTATCTACGATAGCATAGGTTTGAATAACATAAAAAACAAAAATAACAGAATATAGTTATTATAAGAATCCCGAGATATGATAGACGGCGTCGGGCCAATCGCATCCTATCCCTATCCATCCCGGCGCCGTTATTATGGAAAGAAACCGGGCCGGAGCCCGATAAGTTTCAATCGCACTTGGACCAGCCGCAGGATTTGCAGGTGTTGCATCCGCCCTGGAACTCCAATTCCGCACCGCATTTGGGGCAGGGGTTCTTGATGTTCCTGGAGGGAGCCTCGGGATCCTTGGATTCCGGGATTCCTTTTAGCTGGCTCTGCATTTCGTCGTACATATCCCTGAGGGCCCAACCGACCGCCATGGGACAGCAGGAACCGATGCTGGTGTCTCTCTTGGTGTGGGTGCGCACGACATATGACGGGCAGGAGCCGCAGGATTTCAGCTGATCGATGATCTCGTCCACACCGCAGCCGGATCTTGCCGCGAGGGAGATCATCCTGGAGAGTCCGACCATGAAGTTGTTGCATCCTCCGGTCGATCCTTTGTTGAGGTACGCTTCCACCAGATCGCCGGTCTCGGGATCGAAGAACGCAGTGCAATGCAGGCTTCCGCATCCCGTCATCAGCTTGCGCTTCTTTCCGACAAGGTTATCGGACGCCGCCCTGACGACCGCCTTCTTCCTGGGCTCTTCCTTCTCCTCGGGCTCATCTTTCTTTTCGGAGCTCTTGGTGGACAGGATGCCCAATCTCTTGCATCCGTCGCGGAATACGGTGACGCCTTTGCACCCGGACTCCCACGCGTACATGTAGATGTAATAGACATCCTCCATCGGGAATTCCTCGGGCAGGTTGACCGTGGAGCTGATCGACGCGTCGATGTGCTTCTGCCAGGTGGCCTGCATCTCGATTCTTTCTCTGTAATCGAGGTTCTGGGCGGTCACAAATATGTCCGGCAGGTCCTCGTCCTTCTGGACCTCCGGGTGAGTGTTCATGTAGGCTTGGACCACCGGCGTGTACACTTTGTAATACTCGTCATGGTCGGACAGGGATGTGGTCCTCCTTTCGTACGAGATGGCGAAGATGGGCTCTATGCCTCCCGAGATGCCTATCATGGTGGACAGGGTGCCGGTGGGGGCGATCGTGAGAAGCTGGGAATTTCTCAGACCGTACTGCAGGACCAGCTCTTTGGTCTCCTCGGACGCATTCTCCTTGAAATACGGGGAATCCACGATCTGCTGCGGGACGCATTTGGGGAACATTCCTAATTCTTTGGCCATGAGGGCGGATTCGTTCATCGCCGTGTCCGCCATTATTTTGCCGAGTTTGTTGCAGAAGTCTGCCGCTTCAGGCGATCCGTATCTGTAGCCAAGCTCTATCAGCATGTCGGCAAGCCCCATTATTCCGAGCCCGATCTGCCTCCAGTTCCTCACGGATTCCTTCTGTTCCTCCAAGGGGTGCAGGGGAAGCCCCTCGTCAAGGACGTCGTTGAGCCCGCGGACGCAGACTCTGACGGCTTTCTTGAAGTCCTCCATCTGGAAGACGCCGTTCTCGACGAAAGCCGACAGGTTTATGCTTCCGAGCAGGCAGCTCCCTCCGGCGGGGAGGGGCTCTTCCGCGCATGGGTTGGTGGATTCGTAGGAGTAATCGGGGAATTCGCTCAGAAGGTTCCATGAGGATATCCTGTCCCAGAACAGGCATCCCGGCTCCCCATAGTCCCAATTGGCCGCGCACATCTTGCTGAAGAATTCTGCCGCGTTGACTTCTTTGGTGATTGTCTCGCCGCTTTCGGGGCGGTAGAATTTCTGGGTGTAAATGCCCCTGTCGCGGACGGTCTCCATGAATTTGTCCGTCATGCGGATGGACATGTTGGCTTTGGTAACCCTATCCAGGTTGGTCTTGACGGACATGAATTCCTCCATGTCGGGGTGCTCGCATGAGATGGTCAGCATAAGCGCTCCGCGGCGGCCGTGCTGGCCTATGAGGCCGGTTACCATCGAATATAAGTCGGTGAAAGATACCGCGCCCGAGGTTTGGGATGCGGTATTGTTGATTTTCGCTCCGCGGGGAGCCAGCTTGGATATGTCTATCCCCGCTCCGCCGCCATAGCTGAATGTGCGGGCCAGTTTTCCTGCCGTTTCGAAGATCGATTCTATGGAATCCTCCGGCGACGATAGGACATAGCAGTTGGACAATGTGACTTTGAGGCCGCTGCGCTGGAGTCCTCTGTTGGCAAGGATCCTCCCGCCGAAAAGGAACTTCTTCTGGCGGATCAGTTTTTTGATGTCGTCATCGCCAGCGCTCACGCGATTGAGCCATTGCTCGAAATTCTCCCCGGCATGGCGGTATTTCCGCTCCCATATGTCTGTGCCCAGCTGATTGTCTTCTCCCAGCCAATCGGATATTTCCATCTCTATTTCCCCTGTTTGCCACGGTCTGCCGGCGTTCTCGCAGGCCTTCCGCAGGCCCATCACGCTAAAGTGTACGGGTTAATAATTCTTTGAGCGCCAAATGACAGACTACGCGTTTTACAGACTTGGAATATACATCCTAATATTTATTGCCGTGACATGTCATAATTGAAGGCAACAATTGTTCGGTAATTATTTGCGACAATCGGGCCTTGCAGATTGGATTTAAATATACCCTGCCAGATACACTCTCATAGTAGTGTGGCAAGAGCCGCGCTTTTTCTCTTACTAAGGGAGGATTCATATGGCAGATAACGTTATTAAAACCGGGACGACCACCATAGGGATTAAACTCGCGGACGGTGTTATCCTCGCCACCGACAGGAGGGCTTCCACAAATTTCGCGGTCGACAAAGGGACCCGCAAGCTCTTCAAGCTCTCGGACAATCTCGGAGTCACAACCGCCGGGGCCGTAGGTCAGCTCCAGGTAGCGGTCAGATTCCTTCAGGGGCACATATTGGAATACAACATCAAGAAGGGAGTCCCGATGACTGTCAGCACGGCTGCGGTCTACACTTCCAGGGTTATCATGGGCCTCGAAATAGGGCTCATCATCGGAGGATATGACAGCACCGGAGGCCATGTCTTCGAGGTTGCCGGAGATGGCAGCAGCCTCGAGATGGACTACATGTCCGTGGGAAGCGGATCCGTTTTCGCGTTCGGAGTTCTAGATGCGCAATACAAGCCCGGGATGACCAAAGAAGAAGGAATGAGGCTTGCGGTCACCGCGCTCAGCTCCTCGATCAAGAGAGATCTCTTCTCGGGCGATGGTATGCTGATGGCATACATAGGACCCGACGGGTACCAGGAATTCTCCGACGAGGAGATAAGGTCCATCTGTGCTTCCATCGGGTTCAGCCAGTATCCCAACTGAACACGGCGTTCGGAAGCGTCCATTCAAACCCTTTACTTTGAAACTTTTTTTTGCCAGTTATTCAGCGATTGGAAGATGGTTTCGAGATGAATGTAGAAAGACTGTTCGAGAACCTCTCAAAAGAGGTGCGGAGGCTGGTCCCTTCGGACATGAGCATAACCTCCATAGAGTTCGAGGGTCCTCTCATCGTGGTCTATACTGATGAGTATGAGAAGTTCTCCTCCAACGATTCGTTAGCGCGCATGCTGGCGCAGAGCATACATCGCAGAGTCGATATCCGGCCTGACAGATCCACTCTCGCGGATTCGGCGGAGGTAGAAGAGAAAATCCGCTCAATGATCCCTGAATCAGCGGAGATTTTTGACATCAATTTCATCGAGGAGACCGGAGAGGCCATCGTGGAGGCTATCAACCCCAACGAGGTCATCGGCAAGGAAGGGCAGCGCCTGGGCGGCATAAGGAAGGAGACCGGATGGAATGTCAAGGTGATGAGAGCCCCACCGATCCCTTCGAAGACAGTCTCCGACGTCAGAGGATATCTCAGATCGAACCATGACGAGCGCCAGGCGATGCTCAAGAAGGTCGCCAAAAGCATCTCAAGGGACATCCTTCCCGGCGAGCAGTGGGTCAGAGTGACCACGATGGGAGGGTTCAGGCAGGTAGGGAGATCCGCTTCGCTTCTTATGACCAAGGAAAGCAGGGTCCTCATAGACTGCGGATTGGACCCCAGCTCCGACGCCACGCCTTATTTCGCTATCCCCGAAGCCGACATCAGCAAGATCGACGCCGTGGTCGTAACGCATGCTCACCTGGACCACTGCGGCACGCTTCCAGCGCTTTTCAAATACGGCTATGACGGCCCGGTCTATTGCACCGCGCCCACCAGAGATTTGATGGCGCTGCTCCAATTGGATAACATCAAACTCAGCTTCGGAGAGAACAAGAAGAATCTCTACGAGTCAAGGGACGTCAGGAAAGAGATACTTCATACAATCGCCCTCAAGTACAACGAGACCACCGATATCGCCCCCGACATAAGGCTTACTCTGCACAATGCCGGGCACATCCTTGGATCTGCGATAGCCCATTTCCACATCGGAGACGGCCTTCACAACGTAGCGTTCTCAGGCGACACCAAATATGAGAAGACATGGCTTTTCAATCCTGCCACAAACAGGTTCCCTAGGCTCGAGACCTTGGTCATAGAATCCACATACGGCGGCCAGAAGGATTACCAGCCGTCCAGGGCGGACGCGTCCCAGGAGCTTGGCAGGCATCTCTTATCTGCGGCGGAGCACGGCGGGAAGGTTCTGATACCGGTTTTCGCCGTCGGAAGGTCCCAGGAAGTCATGCTGGTCATCGAGGAGCTGATGCGCAAGGGCACCATCCCCAAATGCCCGGTCTATCTGGACGGGATGATTTGGGAGGCTACCGCCATCCATACGGCATATCCAGAATATCTCAACAACCAGCTGAGGACACAGATATTCCAGCAGAATGAGAATCCCTTCCTTTCCCCGATTTTCAAGAGGGTAGAGACCGCCGATATGAGGGAGGAGATCTGCCATTCTCCCGACCCGTGCATAGTTCTCGCCACCAGCGGAATGATGTCCGGCGGCCCGGTCATGGAGTATTTCCGGGAATGGGCCGACGACGAGAAGAATTGGCTCCTCTTCGTGGGATACCAATCCGAGGGGAGCATGGGAAAGACGATCCAGAGGGGAAGGAACCAGATCACCCTGAACATGAGGGGCAAGTCCATAGACCTCGAAATCAAGCTTCAGAGGGCCACCGTGGACGGTTTCTCAGGACACTCCGACAGGAAGCAGCTGATGAAGTACATCGGGTCCTTGGAGCCGAAGCCGGACAGGATAATAATCGGCCATGGGGAAGATCGCAAGTGCACCGATCTGGCTTCTTCGATATACAAGAGATACAGCATCGAAACTAAAGCGCCTATGAATCTGGAGACCATACGTCTCAAATGATTGGCTGTCTTGAAATGTGGAGCAGGTCCGGGTTTTCGGGCCTCCCACATTCAACGGGGATTCATGTCCCCTTCTATTTGTTATTTAAAAAAAATGTGCCTTCCCCGAAGGGAAGGCGTTGGAATCACCAGTTTGTGGCTCTTACTTCGAAGAAGGACTGGGGGTGCTTGCACACAGGGCAGACCTTGGGCGCCTCAGTGGCTATGTGGATGTATCCGCAGTTGCGGCATTTCCACATGACGACTTTGTCTTTCTTGAAGACGACGCCATCTTCGATGTTCTTCAGGAGCGCGAGATATCTCTCCTCGTGCTCTTTCTCGATCTTTCCGACGGCTTCGAAAAGGTCTGCGATCTCCTCGAATCCCTCTTCCCTGGCCTCTTTGGCGAACTGGGCATACATGACGTTGAACTCGTAGTTCTCCCCGCTCGCGGCATCTTTGAGGTTTTCGACGGTTTTGGGAACGGATCCGCCGTGGAGCTTTTTGAACCATATTTTCGCATGCTCCTGCTCGTTCCCAGCGGTCTCAAGGAAAATGCTGGCAATCTGCTCGTATCCTTCTTTCTGGGCCTGGGACGCGTAGTAAGTGTATTTGTTTCTGGCCTGGCTCTCTCCAGCGAATGCGGCTTGCAGGTTGGCTTCTGTTTTGGATCCTTTGAGTTCCATTATTGTACCTCGCCGGGCTATCAGTTTACGCTTATATAAGGCTCAGCAATCAAAGCTTTTTAACGTCGCTCGTCGCCGCTTCCATCCGAAAATGGATTTCTTTGGGTTCCCGTCTTTATCGAATTTCTGCTTCATCAGGCGCTCGTAGGCCTTCCTGATCTTCTGGTCTCCCGGCTTCTTTTGAAGCAGGAATTCCAGCTCCTCCTTCGCTTTGGGATAGTCGTGGAGGTCGTTCAGAAGCAGCACCGCATAATTCTGATGGATGTCGACGTCGTTCGGCTTGAGGGCCAGGGCTTTCTCATAGTATTCGCCGGCTTTCTTGAAATCCCCCGTCTGGCGTCTGAGGAATTTGGCGTAAAGGTTGTACACGTCGGCCGTGGGCTCAAGAACCAGAAGTTTATCGAAGATTTCCAATGTTTTTTCGGTGTATTTCTTGTCTTCCGACATCACCGTGACCGCAGCTTTCATGGCATCGGTGTTTTCGGGCTCCAGATCCATGATGATATCCAGCTGCATCAGGCCATACCTGAGGTCTTTCAGATTGTAGATGGAAATCTTGGCCAGTTCCAGCCGAGGCTTGGTGTTATGGGGGTCCGTAGCCAGATAAGTCTCCAGCGTGTTGACCGCTCCGGTGGCGTTGTTGCTGTCGGCCTGCCTCCTGGCTTTGCTGATCGCTTCGAATGCCGCGTCCGACGTCATACAGCGCGGACGGCATACGCCGTATTTAACAGGGACGAGAGATCATTCTTTAAGCGATTCTTCGAAGGCGCTCTTTTTGCTTTCGAATCTGAAGCAGATGGAATCGCGGAGGTTCCTCGATATGCAATTGGCATAGAGCAGCCCGGCGAGGATGGATATGGACGCCAGAGGGACGATATACTGGACGTAGTACCCGATGATGTTCCCGATATCGTTGCCAAAATACACCGATATGATGAAAAGCAGGAAGAATACCCCTAGCATGGCCGATCCGGTGAAGAGCCTTCTTCTCGCTCCCGTCCAGAGATAATACGGGCGGGGCGCGGACGATATCGCCTTGGCTCCGGTGCTTCTGACCGATTGCCACGGTATGATAAGCGATGGAAGGAATATTGAAAGAAGCATCATTATCCTGATGGTGCTGTATTTCGGCACGGAATCGAGCACAATGGGGTTCAGGAAAAGGATGGAGCAGATGACCATCCCCAGGGTGAATACATTGACGGAAAGCTCGATGAACGATTTGAGATCGAATATGTGGTCGTCAATCTGAGGCTCCATCTCTACGCTTTCCACATCGATGATGTCAGGCACCATGAAGAAATCGGCTGCCTTCCCCCTCTCCCCTTTATGGGCGCATTTCTCGATGGAAAGTAGAACCCCAGGCATGAATTTTCTCAGCATGGCGGAGATCGTCGTCAGAACGCCTATGGAAGAGAAAAGAAGCAGGAATATCGAGAGCAGCAGGTCTATGAACAGCGTTATTTCTCCGACGTCGCCGGGGATGAACGGTTTCAAGGAGGACGCGCCCCCCAGAATCAGCATCGATCCGGCTCCCGTCACGTAAAACCACATTATCGCCCCGGTCATCATGATGAAACCGGTAAGGAACCAGAACGGAAACGGGCCCCTGTCCAGGTATGCTATCGACCATATGCCAAGGAAAGTGAACCCCAGGACGAATCCGTAGCAGATATCGTCGATGATTTTCCAGGCCGAATAATAATCCTCGTTGTGGATTATCAGCGCCAAAGATATCAGGACGCAGGCGACCAGGAAACCCTTGAAAATCTTGACTATCGTAATGTCTCTTTTCTCAGAGCGCGGGTTGGTTCTGGGGCGGCCGCCGACGATCTCTGCGGTATGGTCTATCCTGTCGTTGATGGATTCCAAGTCCAGTTTCCTGCGAGATGAATCCTTTGGCATGGGTCTTCGAATCAAATGGGCATTAATAATCGTAACTGAACCGGCGGCCCTTCCGCATCACAATTTATAGCGGCTGACCCATTGTCTTATCATGGCCGAACGCAAGGGGCTCAAGAACCGCGGATACAGCGAGGAAGACGCTGAGGACCGCAGAACCGCCGTCGAGGAATTCACGGGCGTCAGGTTCGATCAGATCCATAGGTGCGGATTCGATTATCCCGCGGCATCGAAGAACATCGAGAACATGATAGGGGTCACGCAGATCCCGCTCGGTTTCGCCGGGCCCATCAGGATAAATGGGGAGCATGCGCAGGGGGAGTTTCTGGTGCCTCTCGCGACCACAGAGGGCGCTTTGGTAGCGTCGATATCCCGCGGGATGTCTGTGATCACCAAGTCCGGAGGCGCTTCGGCGCGCGTGTTCGGCGATGCCATGACCAGAGCTCCGGTCTTCAGGGTCCGCGATCTGAGCCACTGCGTCCAGGTCATGGATTGGGTCGACAGGAACGAGCCGGCCCTGAAAAACATCGTGGAATCCACGACATCGCATGGGAAACTGGTGAGGATTGAGAAGTTCCCGGATGGAAGGAGCCTTTTCCTGAGGTTCTCATTCTCGACCGGCGATGCCATGGGGATGAACATGGCTACGATAGCGTCGGAGGCGATGTGCAGGGAGATAGAGAAAGAGACGGGGGCGATTCTGGTCTCGGTATCCGGGAATATGTGCTCCGACAAGAAGCCTGCGGCGATCAACCTCATAGAGGGCCGCGGAAAGACCGTTGTGGCCGAGGCGAAAATCCCGAAGGAGATGGTGGAGAAGTCGCTCCATGCCACTTCGGCGTCGATAGTCGAGACCAATACCCGGAAAAATCTGATTGGAAGCGCCATGGCCGGGACGCTGGGTTCCAACGCCCATGCGGCGAACATGGCCGCTGCCCTGTACATAGCCACCGGGCAGGATCCCGCGCAGATCGTCGGCTGCAGCATGTCTATGACCTCATGCGAGGATTTGGACGGGGACCTCTACATCAGCGTCAGGGTTCCTGCCGTAGAAGTGGGAACCGTAGGCGGCGGAACCCGTCTGCCGTGCCAGAGGGAGGCGCTGGAGATGATCGGGTGCCTGGGCGAAGGAAAAGCCAAGAAATTGGGTGAAATCGTAGCGGCCACGATCCTGGCCGGTGAGCTTTCGACGTTGGCGGCCCAGGCTGCCGGGCAATTGGGCAGCGCCCACGCTTCGCTCGGAAGGTGACCGCTCCGAACGCACGCATCCGAATCCGTCCCAGATAAAGAAATCCTTTATACTAACCAGCGGATTGCGGCCCCATGCCTGTCATCAACTTCAAGTATAGCGACCTTTGCACCATGCTCGGCCGCGATGTCCCCCAAGACACATTGGTGGATAGGATCCCCATGATCGGCGCGGACATGCATGAGACTGAAAGCGGATGCGAGGACATGTCCGTGGAATTCTTCCCGGACCGTCCTGATCTTTACAGCGTCGAAGGTCTCGCCAGAGGAATGAGGGCTTTCCTCGACATCGAGCCGGGGATGAAGACATATGACATGGGAGAGACCGACATCGAAGTTACCGTAGATCCCAGCGTCAAATCGGTAAGGCCATACTTCTTGTGCGGCGTCGTTCTGGGCGTCGTCATTGACGATGAGATCCTCAGGGCGATGATGGAGCTCCAGGAGAAGCTCCACATAACTATCGGAAGGAAGAGGAGCAAGCTTGCCATCGGGATACATGATCTCGATAAAGTCGAGCCTCCATTCACGTACAGATTGGCCGATCCGCACAGCATCAGGTTCGTTCCTCTGGCCAAGACCGAGGAGATGGATTTGGAAGGCATCCTCAGGACGCATGAGAAAGGCGTCGCATATGCACATCTTCTGGATGGCATGGAAAAATATCCGGTCATTCTGGATAAGAACGGAAATGTTCTTTCGTTCCCTCCGATCATAAACGGCGCTCTAACCACGGTGACCACTGGCAGGCACAATCTATTCATAGACGTCACCGGGAACGACCGCAAAGCCGTGAAAGGCGCTCTGGACATAGTCTGCACTGCTCTGGCCGAGCGCGGAGGGAAGATCATGCGCGTCAAGATGCATGATGGCGGCGAGACTTTCATGTCTCCAGATCTTTCCCCTATGCACATCGACATATCCGCTTCGGAATGCGACAGATTCCTTGGGAAGAATCTTGGTCCAGATGGGACTGTGGAATGCCTCCGCAGGATGGGCATGGATGCCATCGCTGATGGAGATACGGTTCATGTGACATATCCGGCTTACAGGTTGGACATCATGCATAAGGTGGATATCTTCGAGGATGTCGCCACCGGATACGGGTTCGATAGGTTCGGAGGGTCTTACAGATTGGATCAGACCGCCGGCGGTTTAGAGCCTATAACCTCCTTCTCAGAAAGCATCAGAGACATCGCTATCGGGATGGGATATTCCGAGGTCAACACTCTGACCCTGAGCAGCGAGAAAGAGGAGTTCGTCCTTTCTGGGCTTCCGAAGATCGACAATGTGCGCGTGCTCAACCCGATCACGGAGGACCACACCTGCTTGAGATCCTATTTGATGCCCAGTCTCATACGCATTCTGAAGCACAACAAGCACCGCGACCTTCCGCAGAAAATCTTCGAGGTGGGATACGTCGTCAGGGATGAGAAAACCGTCCCCCATCTGTGCGTCATGGCCACCGCATCCAAGACCCCGTTCGCGGAGATCAAAGGGGTTGCCGAAGGCATCCTCAAAGAGCTGGGATGCGAGCATTCCGTAAGGGCATGCGATTATCCCACGTTCATCCCTGGGAGGGGCGCGGAGATAGTCATGGGAGATGAGCCCATCGGTTTCTTCGGCGAGATGGCCCCGTCCATAGTCATAGGTTATGAGATAACGCACCCTGTGATGTTCGTCGAGATGGATCTTTCTAAGATCATCGCCGAGAAGAAAACAACGCTATTCTGAGTGATAATATGGAGATTGGAGACAGATTCCCGGATTTCACGCTTCCAGACGAGAACGGAGAGGAATTTTCCTCTTCCTCGCTTGAAGGCGTGCGCTATGTGATTTATTTCTATTCCAAGGACAACACCCCCGGGTGCACCAAAGAGGCCCAGGAGTTCACGGCTTTGTTCCCGAAGTTCATGCTCAGGAACATCCCTATAATCGGCGTGAGCAAGGATTCGTCTGCGTCCCACAGGAAATTCATAGACTCAAAGGAACTCAAAATCAAGCTTCTCAGCGACCCCAACCATGAGCTCATGGAGAAAGTCGGAGCTTGGGGCACCAAGATCAGCTATGGCAAAGAGACTGTGGGAACGATACGCTCTACATTCATCGTCGGCAAGGACGGAAACGTCGAAGCCGCTTGGCATAATGTGAAAGCCGGCGGGCATGCGGAGAAAGTTTTCGACAGGGCCCTTTCTCTTTTCAAGAATGAATGAAACTATGGCAGGGGATTCCCTGCCTTCTTTTAGTTCAGTTCAGGACTGTAGTGCTATTAATTGTGAACTATAGTTCTACGAGATAGTTGTCAGACACCACTCAAGGGTTTTGAATCATTGCCATCAGACAATCTGAAAAGTCCGGATCACCCGAGCAATTTGGATATCGATCTCAGCACCGGCTCAGCGTCCGAAATGATGCTCAGGTCGGCGAACTCATGAATAGGTGCTTTCTTATCCGTGTTCACCGCTATGATTTTCTTGGCACCAGATATGCCTGCGCGATGCTGGACCGACCCTGAGATTCCGAATGCGATGTATAGGTCTGGTCTGACGGTCCTGCCGGACATTCCAACCTGGCGGGATGGCGGCATCCATCCTCTCTCTACCAGCGCTCTGGAGCAGCACACCATAGCTCCATCCACGGATTTCGCGGCTTCTTCTGCTAGTTCCACTATAGTTCTATCACGAATTCCAGCTCCAAGCGAGATGAGAACTCTGGCTTCGCAGATGTCTTGGGTGTCCTCTTTCGAGCGATTCTCAGAGAGGATTTCTTTTGTCAGATCGCCTTGGTATTGCCAATAGATGGCGGTTCCTTTGCCCTCCCGCGGCGCCGGTGCCTCGAAAGTCCCCCTGCGGACGGTGGCCATCTGGGGGAACGAAGTGCATTCGATGTCGGCATACAGATTTCCTCCGAAAGCTGGGCGGGTCATTATGATCTTCCTTCCTTCCGCTCTGAGGCCGGTGCAATCGGCGGTCAGCCCCGTTCCCAGCATGGCAGCCAGTCTGGGGGCGGTCTCTCTGCCGCGGGGTGTGGCGCCTATGAGTATCGCCGCTGGATTGGTGCGTTCGGCCACCTGCGCCAGAGCTTCCGCGAAAGTCTCGGGGGCATATTGTTCGGTGCCCTTTCCGCGGACATGGTATATGGTATCAGTCCCATACCCGAATACCGTCGGATACAGGGATTTCATCTCGGGGCCTCCGAAAAGGGTGACGTAAACTCTCCCATCCGATAGCTTGGAAGCGGCGGATATGAGCTCCCCGCTCTCCCTTGCCAGCGCAGCTCCATCAGTTTCGGCCCATACCAGAATCCCGTCGGCCGTGGAGCTGTTCAAGTCGTATTTTTTCAGCATGCCGGGAGGAAGTCTTTCCTGATCGCTGGAGCATGTCGAACACGAACCTCCTTCGCAGCCGCTCATCTTTTCACCCCCATCTCACCCATAATGAGTTCTGCCGCCCTTTCTGGGCTGCTGATCACGGCTTTCCTGTTCTTTCTGCGGATGACTGACGAATCGGTGCTGACTATTTTGGTTCTGGAACCTTTCAGGCCGACGGAATAGAGTCCAAGACCCAGATCCACGCGCCCCAAAGTTTCGATTGTTTTTCTTTGGCCGGATATGCGGTCGGAAATGGACATCAGAGTCCCGCACGGGTCAACCCCGCCGAAAGAGACGACGGATCCCTTCGGCACGCGGCATTCCCTCAGGGAGCCGCCATAATTCTGGGTGCAGACGAAAGAATCCCCTTCCAAGGTCAGGTCAGCCACATATGCGAATTGCTGGGCAGACAGAAGCTGCGCGGTTTCGAACGGGACCTGGCCGGTCTCTCCGTCCGCTGAGCGGGCGCCGAATACGAACAGATCCGAATCGCAGGCGTATTTCTGTATGAACGCAGCCAGAGTCCTGGATGTGGCCCACACGTCGGCCCCGGCGAAACCCGGGTCGGAAAGCAGGAACGCTTTATCGGCTCCCAGGCATAGGCAGCGCCTGAGAGCTTCCGAGGCTTGCGGCGGACCCATCGTGAACACTGTTATCTCGTCGCCTTCCTTCTTCATCGCTGCTATTTTCCTGAGGGCGTATTCGCAATACGGGTCCAATATCGAAGGCACCCCAGTTCTTACCAGATTGCCTTCCTCATTCACCGTCACTTCGGATGTGTCGGGGACTTGCTTGATCGCTACCGCGTATCTCATCGGATCACCCTATCATGTTCCCGGGGCAGAGAATTCCGTTCGGGTCCAGTATCCTTTTGACTTTGCGGAGCTCTTCCACGCCCTTTTTCCCGTAAAGAAGCTCCATGTATCCGGTCTTGATCTTCCCGATGCCATGCTCCGCGCTGGGAGATCCGCCCAGCTCCACAGCCTTGGCCGCGAATTCCTTGTAGATCGCCTTGGCCTTGCCGAACTCTTCCATGGATTTCAGGATGACCTCCACATGGGGGTGGTTGTTCCCGACATGGCCGAACATGCAATACTCCAAGCCGGCGGAATCTAGCCTCTCCTTGTAGAAGGACATCATCAGGTCTGCCGCTTCGTCCGGCACCGCCATATCGCTTCCCAGCTTGTGGATCTTCGGCATCTCGCCTTTCAGGGATGCGACGTATTCGAATATCGTCTTGGGTATCGAATGCCTGAGCTCCCTCATCCTTTCCATGTCCGAAGGCTCGTGGCCGCACCATGAGACGTCAAGGGATGCACCGTGCCTCTCTGCGATCTCTCCGAGCCTAGCGAACGAAGCGTCCGATTTCCCTTCCTCTATGTCGAAGAAGAGGGCGGACCCGGCGTGTTCCGGCAGATCCGGGACGCGGATGGAAAGCGGATCGCGTTTTTTCATCGATCTGATCAGTTCCAAAGATTTTCCGTCCATGAATTCCAAGAACTCCGGATCCAGTATGTCGTCGGAACGGATGTCTTTCACGGCTTCCAGCGCGGATACATCGTCAGGGAAGAAAAGCACCGTGGATATGAGCGGATGCCTGGGGGCGAGATATACGTCGACCTCGGATATCACGCCGAAGATTCCTTCGGAGCCTATGAAAAGGTCTATGAGATCCATGTTCTCGCCGATCCTGGGTCCGGCCGCGTTTTTGACCGTGCCGTTGAAATCATATCCGGGAAGATCGAAGGAATAATAGTTGCGGCCGGCGGCGAAGCTCATCCTCCTGCCTTCCGCACGGCATTCTCCGCGGGTTATGTCTGCTACGGCGCTGTCTGCCATTGCCACTCTGATCCTTCTGACCCAGTCGCGGGTGGGGCCGTAGCGGTAGGTTCTGGGGCCGGATGCGTTGGTCGCAATGTTGCCGCCTATCGATCCCCCCATCTCGGTCGGATCGACGGGATAGAAGTATGTTACCGGTTCCTTTCTGAGGGATTCGCATGCTCCTTCGGTTAAGTCTGCCAGGCCGGAGAAATCCTTGCGGGAGAGGATGGAATCTATCTCCTCCAACGTGGTGCAGGGCTGAGCGCGGAGGTAGTATCCCCTGCCGTCTTTCCCGATGCCTATAACGCCGGACATGCGCTCCAAAGAAAGGACATCCCCTCCCTGCGGGACGCTCCCGCCGCACACGCCAGTCCTCATGGCGGCGACGGTGACCTGGGTCCCTTTGGAGTTGTATACCCTCAGTATCTCCCTGAGCTCCTGCTCGGTCATCGGGAGCAGGACGTTATTCGCGTGCCCGGTCATTTTCGATTCGTCGGTGAGGTATTCCTCGCTGCGTCCGATTCTCTCTCTGCTGAACATCTTCGCTCATCCCATAGGCGCGGAACCATGGCCGCGATGACGGCTTGCTCCGTAAGAGTTTTGCGGTCCAGAAGCCCTTTGCTCAGGAGACCTATCGCTCCCTGTTTCTTCCCGATGTCGGTCTCGCCGTAGATCCGGCGCATGGAGTCCCCTACGGTCATCCCTGAGCGCACTAAATCAGCAACGGCATCCGGATAGCGGAAACCAGGCCCCTGACCGCAGGTCATCTTTCCCCGGCTGTCTATGACGGTGCAATGCTGTATGTCGTAGAGGCCATCCAGCATCTCGAATACGCCGGCCTCTATCCCTACGGCCATGTCGTGGTTCCCGAGCGCCGCCTTGGCTCTGTTGACCGAGCCCTGGTGCGTCTGCTCTCCGAAAGGCTGAGGGGGCACGCCGCTGTCCGCATTTATCGCTGTGATTCTGACGTCCCCGTAGATGCGCTCCATCACGGATCTGACCGCGGACACTTTGACCATGTTCGCAGATCCCACCGCGATGTCTATCGCCCCGGATTTACCGGAGCGTCCGTATTCCCCTCTGAGAATTGATGAGGAGGATATCTTCTCTCCGGAGTCAGACATCACCAGAGGCACAACGGACAGCTCAAGGGGCTTCAGCCCTCTGGCTTTCCTCCTTTCGTTGATTCTGTTCCCGTTGCCGAGAGTCTCTTCCGAGACCACCAGGATGTCTACGTTGTCCATGATCTCGTCCGGGCCGTAGGCGTCTTCGATCTCGAAAATATGGGCCTCCCCCAAGAGGCCGACGAAATCCTCCAGCTCTTTCCTGCGGATGCTGATCGGTACGTGGGCGTGGTTCTTCGAGGATGCCATGAGATCCGAGGTAATCCCGATCTCAACATGGTCCGCGATTTCGAAGGCGCGTCTGATCAGCGCTCTGTGGCCGTCATGGAGGACGTCGAATGTCCCCGCCACTGCTGCGGTCGTCATCGCCTCACGAGCAGAACCAAGGCTATGGTAGCGATGACTATCGCCAGCCAGATGCCGCCCAGCTTCCACAGCTTTCCTTTGACTTCCTTGCCGGAGGATTCTTTGCAGGCATCGCTGCAGTACATTCCGCCTCCGGAGAACGCTTTGCCGCAATTCACGCAGTGCTTGTGCTGAGGTATCATATCGTTCATGTCTGTGCCTCCCTGCGGTCCAGCTCGTTGTTGACCACGATCATGCAATGGTCGGCATGCAGGCTCAGCGGCCCGATGCTGATCTTCCCGGGTCCGCGGCTGAGAAGCGAGGATTCTTCCTCCTCGGTGAGATCGCTGTTGTCCCCGAGCACGAATATCGGGTTCTCCGGGAACTCGAACTCCCTGCAGTCCGCGCCGTCCTCTTTGAGATAGACGAACTGCCCCTTTTCAGAAAGCCTTTCCAGGACGTCGTCGAAAGACATCCTTGAGACGTAGACTCCGGGCGAGGATTTGGTCTCCCCATCTTTCAGGGGTTTCATGAGCGCGTTGCGGATCAGCGACGATGTGCTTCTCTCGTCCGGATTGAGGTATTTCAGTTCGCTCCCTCTGAATATGACCGTCTTGGGCGCATCTTTGCCGCCCTCGCATACCAGATAGGCCTCGACATCCTTGCGGAGGTTGTGGCTGAGGAAGAACGCAGAGTTGACGCATCTCACAAGGATGTCCAGCCTGCCCGCTCCGCCGGCGATGTCATCGAGCTTGAAATCCCCGCTGGTGGCAGCTTTGTGGCCGGTGATGACGAAATATCTCATCCTATCACTGCTGCATGTTCTTCAGGGCTTCCAGGTTCACACCGTTCAGCTGCTTCATCATATTCTTGCGGGCCTTGCGGTCCTTCCCGAATTGGGACATGCTCTTCTTCGTCATGTTGTACTGGGCGAGGAGCTCTTTGACGTCATGCGGAGAAACCCCCGCGCCGTTGGCGATCCTTTCGATGCGCTTGGACTTGATAAGAGACGGATCCTCCCTCTCTTCGTTGGTCATGGAGTCCATGATCGTGCGGAAGATCTGCAGCTTCTTCTGGGACGCCTCGTAATCGATCTTATCCTCTATCCCGCTGAATCCCGGAAGCAGGCTCATGACCTTCTGGAGCGGCCCCATCTTTTTGACTTGGGACATCTGATAGTACATGTCGTTCAGCGTGAATTTCCCGCTCATCATCGCTTCGGTGACCTTCTGCATCGAGTCGGCGTCGTCGATCTCTTCGTTGGCCAGCTGAATGAGAGATTCCAAGTCTCCCATGCCCAGAAGCCTGGATATGAATTTGTTCGCGTTGAAAGGCTCCAGATCGCGGATATGCTCTCCGGTACCCAGGAAGACGATCCTCGCGTTGGTCTTGGAGATGGCGGAGATGGCTCCTCCTCCCTTCGCGGTACCGTCCATCTTGGTGAGGATAACGCCGGTGACTCCGACCGCGTTGTGGAAAGCTTCCGCCTGGGGCCCTGCCTGCTGTCCCACCTGGGAATCCAGGACGAGTATCCTCTCGTCGGGCTTGGCGACCTCGGCTATCCTCTTGACTTCCTCAATGAGGTCCTCTTCCAAGGCATGGCGTCCGGATGTGTCTATTATGACGATTTTTTTGTCCTTGAATTTCTGGAGGCCTCTGCTGGCTATTCCGGCCGCGTCGGATTCCCCGGGTTCGCCATATACTTCGACGCCCACCTTCTCGCCGAGCTGCTTCAGCTGGTCAAGCGCGGCCGGCCTGTAAACGTCGGCTCCGATGAGACCGACGGAGAAGCCCTTCTTCGAGAAGTACAGCGCCAGCTTTCCAGTGGTGGTGGTCTTTCCTTGGCCGTACAGACCGACCATCATTATGGTCTGGGGTTTGAGCTTGATCCCTTCGCCGTTATCCACGAGGCGGACCAACTCCTGGTAGATGATCTGGGTAAGGTGGTCCTTGAGGCTCTTGCCGGCTGGAGGGGGCTCTTCCGTCGCGCGCTGCTTGACCCTGTTCGTAAGGTCGAGGACCAGCCTCACGTTCACATCAGCTTCCAAAAGGGCGCGCTGGATATCCTTGCATATGTCGTTGATGAGATCGTCGTCTACGGAGCTCGCGTTTCCTATGCGTCCGAAGACGTTCCTCAGGGATTTTCCCAATCCTTCCAAACCCATTTGATCGACTCCATATCTGCGAACTTCATAAAATAATGTCGGAATGAAGTAGCGGGGGATCGGGCGGACGATAAGAAGGGATGGGATGCACTCTGCCCGCCTAATCCTCGCATTCACGGTATTCGCGCCAATGGTATATTTATCTTTCTTATAAAAAAATTCATTTAAGAATATTCAATATTATTCAAAACTTAAATTTCTTATAATTAATATAAAATATATTGATAATAAAAAATAACATAATTCTAATTATATTAAAATAATGAAAATTATATAATAAGTTTATGCTAAGATTTAGAACACAAGTGGTATGATAAGAAAAACTTATATTTGTTGAAAACAAAAGTATTTAAAATGTTTGATGAGAGGCGATAATCGCCCCTCAGTTGAGATTCAGAGGTACCCAGACTTCTGGAGAGCCATGAGGTCTTCGGTGGAGAGCTTGTCTCCCGCCTTGAAGCGCTCGAAGATTTCCTTGGCCTCTTTCTTGTTGTCGGTCTCGGTCCTCTTCTTTCCGCTGCGAGCTCCGCTGTTCTTCTTCCCTTTGTATTCGGAAGCGTCGCGGTCCATCTGGTGGACGGATTTGATCTGCTCGATGTGCTTCTTGTGCTCCTCGTCGGCTGCCTGCTTGCACTCCACGAATTTCGCCTGGGCGGAGTCGGCTTCCTTCCTGAGTTTGTCGGCCTGCTCGTAGTACCCGATCATCTTGTCGTGGGCGGCCTGAGCCTGCTCAGCGTATTCGGAAACCTGGCGGTGGTAGCTCTCGGCCTGGGCTTTGGCCTCTCTGAGCTGTCCGACGAGCGCTTTGACCTCATCGTTCTGCTCGTAGGTCTTCTCCCTGTCGGCGATTTCCTTGGCGAGGACGGAGATCTGCTTGATGATTTCGTTCTCCTTGTCTTTCCCGAGCGCTTTGGTCTGCTGGGTGTACTCAAGATCTTGGAGCTGTTTTTTCAGCTGCTTGACGGGAACCTCATTCTTCTCGTCGTTTCTCTCGGTGTTCCTGTAAGGAGCGAGCTGCTCCTTGAGAGCGGTAACCTTCTGGTTCCACTCGTCTCTGAGCTCTTTGGTCTCCTTGACCTTCTGGTTGAGGGAGTCGCGCTCCTCTCTGCACTTTCCAGCTTCGTCCACAAGCTCCCTGACCTGCCCATTGAGCGCATCCCTCTTGGCTTTCCACTCTTTGGTCTGGTTGTTGAGCTCATCCCTGAGTTTCCTGTGCTTTTCCGCATCCTCATTGATGATGCCGCGCTTTTCCTCGAGCTCTACGAGTTCGTCCTCGGACGAGACGGTTGTCTTATCAGCTCCGGACTCATCGGTCGCAGGGGCGTTTTCCGTCTTTTCCTCGGTCGCCATAGAAACCTGCTCCTCTACCTGAGAATCCTGCTGCTGAACTTCCTCCACAAAATCTTCCATAAATCATCACTTAGTTATTCAACGTGCCATGAGCATGAAGCATGGCCTACTTCAATTGGCCCTATTATAGCCATAAATATAAGGATTTCTACTGTGAGAATATTGGTGGCATATTTCCATGGATTTTTGCCCTATCAAATCGGCTCCAATTATGCGGTTATCCGATGCTAAAGGGACGTTATGCCAGACAGATCCGCTTTCGTCGAGGGTATTTACCAGTTGGATTATGCAATGAATCGTAGGTCAAGTTATTATATCAAGTTGGCCGTCGCTAATCCG
This sequence comes from Candidatus Methanomethylophilaceae archaeon, assembly GCA_017524805.1. Classification (NCBI taxonomy): domain Archaea; kingdom Methanobacteriati; phylum Thermoplasmatota; class Thermoplasmata; order Methanomassiliicoccales; family Methanomethylophilaceae; species Candidatus Methanomethylophilaceae archaeon. The sequence continues at coordinate 5,505 of JAFXUX010000009.1, read as the reverse complement.
ATATCGATGAGCAATGTCTGTCCCCTTGACTATAGATACGGTCGCGCCGATATGAAAGCGGTCTTCAGCGAGGAGAGCCGTATCCAGTATCAGATGAACGTGGAAGCGGCTTTGGCCAGGGCTCATGCCGCCATCGGCACGATATCCCAGGAGGATGCGGACGAGATCGGGCGCGTGGCATCCCTGGATATCGTCAGCGTCGACAGGATCAAGGAGATCGAGAAGGACACCAGGCACGATCTTATGGCTATGGTAAAGGCAATGACCGAGAAATGCTCCGGGAATGCCGGCAAATACGTGCATCTCGGCGCCACCTCCAACGATATCGTCGATACGGCCACTGCTTTGCAGCTCAAGGCGGCGGTGGAGATCGTGCAGGAGGACGTCGACAAGCTCATCTATACTCTCGCCTCCCTCGCGAAACGGGAAAGGGACACCATCGAGATAGGGAGGACCCACGCCCAGTTCGCCATCCCCATAACTTTCGGATTCAAGATCGCGGGCTATGTCGCCGAGATGCTCAGGCACAGGGAGAGGTTAATCCAGGCGAAGCCCAGGATATGCGCCGGAAAGATGGCCGGTGCCGTCGGAACCGGAGCCGCCCTCGGAAAAAATTTCTTCAGGATACAGAAGATGGTCATGGAGGACCTAGGCCTTGAATACGAGCCTGCCGCCACGCAGGTGGTAGGGCGCGACAGATACACCGAAGCCATCTGCATCATGGCAAACATAGCGACTTCTTTAGAGAGATACGGGACTGAGATCAGGAATCTCCAGAGGTCGGAGATCGGCGAGGCTTCCGAATATTTCGACGTGAAGAAGCAGGTGGGAAGCTCCACCATGGCGCAGAAGAGGAATCCGATGAATTCAGAGAACGTCTGCGGTTTGGCGAGGGTTGTCAGGAGCTTCGTCACCCCCACGTTCGAGAGCCAGGTGCTCTGGCATGAGAGGGACCTTTCCAACTCCTCCACCGAGAGGTTCACGCTGCCCCACGTCTTCATACTCGTCGATGAGATCCTGAAGAAGATGGATTGGATCTTCCAGGGGCTCGAGATCCACAAGGACAAGATGCTTCAGAACATCGAATCCTCCAAAGGGCTTGTGATGGCTGAGCCGCTGATGATGAAGCTCACCGAGAAGGGCATCGGAAGGCAGGACGCCCACGAGATCGTCCGTGAATCGTCGATGGTCGCCGAGGATACCGGGAGGCATCTCAGAGACGTGCTTTCCGAGAGGGAAGACCTGAAAGGTGTGCTCACCAGGGAAGAGATCGTCCAGACGATGGACGCGGCCAATTACGTCGGCGGCGCAAGGGAAATCGTCGACAACATGGTGGCCGAGGCTGAGAAAGCCTTGGGAAGGAAGGTAGAGTGAGATGGAAGCGAAAGCTAAGCAGGGTTTGTTCTTCGGCCTTATCGCCGGGGCTATAATCGGCGTCCCATTCACTCTGATGACCAATAATTACCTCTGCCTTCTTCTGATCCCAGTAGCCGGAATCCTCGGGATGGCTCCCCAGCTTCTCAGGCCGGCGGACGATGAGCGAAGGCCGGTTCGGTCATCTTAAGAAAGAGTTTTTCGGAGGGGAATCCCCTCCTTATCATTCGCAAAGGTCTCCGGCGTGGTCCCCCGGGGTGACGTAATAGACTTCGGTGACCTCGATTTTGATGAGATTCTTGGCGGGATAGGTCTCCTTCTTGGAGTGCGCCAATGCCACGGCCTTCTCGTAGTCAGGTCCGGAGCTTACGATCTCGGCTTTCCCTTTGATCTGGTAGGACTCCTTGCATTCCGGGTACCATATGTAGAACGAGACGAACGGGTTCTCCTTGATGTTCTTCAGGGTTTTCTTGAAGTAGTTGTCGATGACCCAAATTTTATTGTCGTCTCCGACGAAGAGAAATCCGACCGGTACGACGTTCGGCATCCCATTTTTGCTTGATGTGGCCAGGGAAAAGATCCTCTGGTTTTTCATTTCCTCTATGATCTCAGGCGTAAGGCCGACCATGGTCAAGAATCCCCTTCTCAAGATTTATAGGTGAGCGGTCTGGCCGTCATTTTTTGGGCATGGAGCAGCCGTCCGGGCCGCATACGGATCCCTCGGGAGCCTTCCTCAGTTCTCCAGACTCTTCCAATTCTTGTTTGAGCAGATCCGCGAAATCCTCCGTGGAGAGCGCTCCCGGGACTCCGTAGCGGCCGATTATGTAGAACGGGACGGCATAGATGCCATAGGAATCGGCTTCCAGCTCATCGGCCATGACTTCCTTGGCGAATTTCTCCGATGACAGGACGTCATCCACTTCATCGCCATCGAAACCGCATCCGATTGCGAGGCGTTTCAGGACACTATGGTCGGCGATGAGCTCGCAGTCCCCGAAGAAAGCCTCGAAGAGCTTCTCGTTCATTCTTTCCCCGGCTTCTTTCCCATGGGAGAACGCCATCTTAGACAGGCGGTGCGCATCGAAAGTGTTGCAGCTTTGGACGTCGGCGTATCTGAACCTCAGGCCTTCCGCCTGGCCTTCCGAGGATATCCTGTCGACTTTCTCCTGCGCCTCTTCCAAGGACATGCCATAGTGTTTGGCCATGCCTGCCACCATCGAATTGCGGGGTTTCGGGCCTGCTTGAGGAGTGAGTTGGAATGACCTCATTTCCATCTCTATGATATCTTCGGCTCCGATGGATTCTATCGCCTTTCTGAGGCGGGTGTCGCCGATGTAGCAGTACGGGCATGAGAAATCTGTCCAGTACGTGATTTTCATGCCCAGGGAATGGCGTTTTTATTTCATATCTGTGGGTGAGGGTTTCGTCTGGCGCCGTTCGCAATCATTTTATATCTAATACACATGCGCAGATTTACCGGATTATAACTATGGGCAAGTAGATCAGCCCGGTAGATCGCTGCCTTCGCAAGGCAGAAGTCGCGAGTTCGAATCTCGCCTTGTCCACTCCCTTCACCCTAGCCAGACATCTGAAAACCTTGTCGAAATCCATTGTCCGCACCCCCCTTATGCATAATTCAGCAATCCTTCTTCCCGGCGGGATCCCCGTCCTTCCCGGCCTTGTTGTCCGGCCAGGAGCCGCGGGCCTTGCGCATTGCGTCGTCGAGCCTCCTGCGGCTGTAGAAGCTCTCGGTGGTCTTGGTGCTCGAGTGGCCCATGAGGACGCTCACGGACTCGATGTCGAGGTCCCTGTCGAGGTACCTCTGCCCGAACGTCCTGCGGCACATGCGGAGGTCGAAGCGGATCCCGAGGTCGTCCTCGACGATCGCCTTGTACTTCCTCAGGCTGTTCCCCGAGCAGAATCCACTTTCTGCATCCTTCGACGGGAAAAGCGCGCGCGAGTCACAGTTGTTGTCCACCACCCACTTCTTGCGGAGCAATAGATAGTTCAGCAATACCCCGCGTATCTCCGGGGGTATGGGGACGTCCCTCGGCATGCCGTAGGAGGCCTCCCCCTTGACGTGCAGAATGTGCAATACCCACGAGTCGGTGTCTAAATCATCCAACTCAGAAAGGCGTACCTCCTTGTTCCTCGTCCCCGCGTTGATGCAGATCAGAACGAGGGCATAAGCCCTCGTGCGGCGGAAATCCAAGGGATCGAGGCTTTGCGCTTTCTGCAATATCGAATTGTAAATTTCGTCGCTCATGGCGGACTTCCTCTGCGGCTTGTTCCTCGGCCTGAGGCCGGGGTTGTGGTTCATGCAGACGTCCACGGCATGGTTGTCGGCGAACAGCAGCAGGTTGCGGAGCGCGTTCACCTCGTGCACCATGTCCGACGGAGCCTGCTTCTCCTTGCAGTAGAGGATGTACTGGCGCACGTCCTCCTCCGTCATCGCCTTAGGCGACATAGTCGAAATGAGCTTCTTCTCTTTTAGATCGATTACCTTGCGTTCCATCCTCCTGTACCTGCGCTCCCTGGTCTTCCATGTCTCCTCGGCGTATACGCCGCGGACGGAGTCCATGTAGCGGGACGCGTACTCTCCGAATGGATACTTTCCCATCTCCTTACCTCCTCTTCGTTCATCGGCACAGGGCGGATACGGAGAATCCTCATGACACTGAACGGGTCCGCTCCGCCCTCTGCATATGAACATCGCCGACCTGGTATTAATAATTGCTGAATGTGCAATTCAGCACTTTATGATTGACGCCGAATAGTGCGATAATGATCAGAATCGGAATCAGATGGGACGAAAACCTGTTTTCATTTATAAATAAAAGTGGTGAATCGGGGACGTATTCACCATACACTATTACAAATTCAGCAAAATTATATCAACCGTAGGGACGATGTGCAAGCATGACACTGAAGAGCAACGACTTCGATCTCCTAGAGAGGAAGTTCGCCATCTACGTCCTCGTGGCGCTTTCCGAGCATCCCTATTCCACCAAGGTGGAGATAACGCACCTGGAGCCGGGGAACGTGCGCACGAAGTTCCAGAGGCTGACCGAGCTCTCGGCGGCGGGCTACATCGACTACGTCAGATCGGAGAACTTCAGGGGCGAGAGGATGGTCCTCACGAGGGACGCGGAGGAGCTCGTAACCTATTTCAAGAAGGCCAAGGTCGTACTCGACCGCAGAAAGACGAAGCCCGATTCCGCAGACGACTGATCGCCGTCGGCGTCGGCCCATGACGCGGTCGCTTACGGGCCTCCGGATAATGATTCGCCCGCACGATAGCGGACGAAGATCAAGCGTTTTGTCTCCTCGAGAGGATGTCTATGAGCTCCTCGGGAGACTCCATCGCCTTCGACCTGCCGTCGAACCATTCCACGGACACCCCGTCGCCCGTGAAGACGACGAAGAGGTCCGGATGGTAATAAGGTGAGAAGACGTACTACGTGCCGCGCTCGGTCCTCCTCGAGTACTCGAAGAAGAGCGACAGCTGGAGAAGGGCCGGTTCGGCGCTCCTGCAGTCGCTGAAATCCCCGAAGCGGCGGCATACGGGCGAGAGGGGGCACTGTCCCATCCCCTTGGGGATGTAGACGGGCGCCTCGTCCAGGCTTTCGATATCGATGATGTCGAGACCACGATCAAATATGATCTCACAGTCCAATTCCATATTGTCCATTTTCAACACGTTCCTTTGAAATCCTCCGAAGCCGAAGATAAGGATCGCGTCAGGGCCGACAGGGGCCGATGTTTCATCAAGAACTAACCTGTGTTGGTTGTATAATACAATTCATTACATTTGTTTGACAATTGTAAATAAAATCCGTTACAAATGCAATATAAATCCATTATATTCTATTTTTAAAGCGATGAAAGCAATCCGCACCTGACCTATGAAGCGATAAAAATGCCCAATCATAAAATTTGATAGATCGGAGAAAGAACGAACTGTGCCATGTGCGCGCGGCCTCACCCAGTCCTCCATCTCGCCGGGGCGTATCGGGGTTTCGCCCTCCATTCGATACATGGGCGCAACCGTCGTAACGCCCGGCTTCGGGCACCGGCCTCGGGTTTCGGCCCAGGTGCGCAACATGAGACACAGCGCTATCGGAAAGAACT